>JBEBCV010000133.1:0-33137 GCA_041157505.1 Chloroflexota bacterium
ACCCGTCTTCCATTCACTTGATGTTTTTCATCAAAATTTACAATGCCAGGTCTGAACTCTCCACCCAGGCACTCACCTGATTCCGTCCATTTTGCTTGGATTTATACAAAGCTTTATCTGCCTTAAGAATGACATCTTCCGCTTCTTGTCCATGATCGGGATAGGTGGCCACCCCAAGCGACATTGCTACTTTTAGCGTTTGCCCTTCATGCGCAATGATGATGTTTGTGCATTTGTGCAAAATATCTTCTGCCCGTTTGAGAGCAGCTTCGAGTGAGGTTCCAGGCATGACCATCAAAAACTCCTCGCCGCCATATCTGCAAATAATATCTGAACTGCGCGCATTGGCTTTCATCAGCGATCCGATCGCCACGAGAAATCTGTCACCTGCCTGATGCCCATACACGTCATTGATCATTTTGAAGTGATCGATATCAGAGACAATGATACTTAACGGCGTTTTTTCCCGCTTGGATTTATCGATCTCGCGCTGCAAGGTTTCACCTAAGTAGCGTCGGTTATGCAGTCCGGTCAATGGATCTCTTAAGGTCTGCTCACGCAATTCTGCTTGAAGCTGTTCGATCTCTGTTACTTGTTTTTGCAGGATGGTTTCATTTCGTTTTCGTTCTGCAACTTCATGTTCAGTGGCATCCAAGAGTTGTGAGTTGTTCAGAACAAGGGCTGCAAGCAGGGCGAAGCGGGTTAATATTTTTACATCATCTTGTGAGAAGACGCGTGGAGAGTTTGTACTTGCCACTTCCAGCACACCGATGATTTCATCACCAGTCTTAATGGGAATCCCGGCAACAGCGTACAGGTCTTCATTAGAGTAATCGGGGTCCCGAAATTCCCAATCGCTGTAATTCTCTACAAGGAATATGGACTTGGTCTCCCAAACACGACCAAGAACACCTCGTCCGGGTTTTGGCTCGCTCCTGCCCAGATTTTGAACAAACCCCTGTGTTGCTGCGCTTAAGGAGAGAAGGTTCTCTTTTGGCAGGAAGATAAATCCATGATTCGCATCTACCAAAAGCATGGCATATTGAACAATGTTATTCAAGAGGGTTTGAGTTGGCTGACGACCGAGGAGATCCAATGTGATCTGGTGGAGATTGACAAGATATTCATTTTGCTGCTGAAGTTTTAGTTCCGTTTTTGTGCGTTCCCCAAGTTCCTGCCTCGCCTTTAAAAGAGAATGTTGAATGGTCCGGTAACCAACGAAAGAGGCACTGCCCACAACAGCAAAGATGGTCGTATACGTTGCCCATTGAACGATTGTGACAGAATAATTTGGTGTGGGAAGGAGACCTGCATTTTCAGCGAGGATCATACCTAATACAGCAAGCGAACTTATCGCTGTCGAAAGGATAATTCCGGGTTTTCCAAAAAGCACTCCACCCATAATGATCAAGAATAGATAGATCGTGGTCGTAGGTGTACGAATGGTTCCCAAACTTGCGTTTGATACAGTGATCAGGATGAAACCAAAACCCAGGATCAGACTCCCCACAAGTTTTACGCGACCTTTATACAACAGATGCCGGAGAAAAAAACCAAGAACTATTGAAATTACATCAATGACCAATGTGGTTTGAGGAATGTTTCGATCGACCAGATTTAAAACAATGACCAAAGCCGGTACCGAAATAATACCGATCAAACTGGCATTCAGTAATTGAACAGAACGAGTTTTTTCTTCATCCCCCTCGAAAATTGGCGGGGCTAACCATTGCTTAAGGCGGGTAATCATACTCGGCTATAAACCTTGCTTCAAGAATTTGCAAAAGTATATCGTATGCAAGCGGATTTTAATAAAACTCAACCTGCTATAATTTCATCACCTATGAACTGGCACAAAACCACCCTCGAAATTTCCACCCACGGCAAGGGACTTCACGATATCACCTCATCCCTCCGTACCCAGTTAAAAGAATGGGAAGTCCGCGAAGGGATGTGCTTTTTATTTCTTCAGCATACCAGCGCCTCTCTGGTCATCAGCGAGAATTGGGACCCAACCGCCCGCGCAGACTTGGAAACCTTCATGGAACGCATCGTTCCCGAACGGGACAATTGGTACACCCACGATCTCGAAGGACCCGACGACGCGACCTCCCACATCCGCTCAATGTTGACCGATACCAGCCTCACCATCCCTGTTGATAATGGAGCTCTCTCGCTTGGCACTTGGCAGGGTGTCTATGTCTTTGAGCATCGTGCCCGCCCACACATACGGAAGGTACTGATGCGTGTGTTGTCTGTTTAGAAAAAAAATCGACTTGCCGAAGCAAGTCGATTTTTTTTCTAGGCTTCAATATAGAAGCGGATGCGATTCAACGTTGTCCATTCGGTGGATTTATCATCGAATTCGACTTCCACCCGGTCACCGTCAGCGCTTAAGACCCTCACATCGTAGTATTGGTCATCTTTTGCAGATTTGCATTCCACTTCTTCATCTGCTGCAACAGCGTATTCCTCGAGATAGTCTGCTTGCGTCCACTCTTCCTCACCCGTATCAAAACGGATGAAAATATCCTCTTCTGCAATATTCAATATGGTGGCAGGATAAAAATAGTCATCCTCATCCCAGTATGCAAATACACGATCGCCTTCGCTCCAGTATTCCATGTAAACATCCTTTTCTTTATAGACTCGCGGCTTCGATAAAAAAGAAGCCGGATGAATTTTATCACCCGGCTTCGTATTCTACTAATGTGCTAATTTACTTCTTTATACCAAATTTCTTCATCAACACGTCTTTTAACGTAGGCACGCCGATTTCCTGCAATTCATAGCGGACTCTCTGGCTCGGCTTGTTGATCTTGATCACGCGGCTTAGGTCGATCGGGGTACCGATCACGACCATATCCACATCCGACTTATTGATGGTCTCTTCAAGTTCGCGGGTCTGTTTGTCACCATAGCCCATCGCAGGGAGGATGGCGCCAGTCTTCGGGTATTTCTCGAAGGTCTTGGCGATCGAACCCACCGCGAATGGACGCGGGTCAACGATCTCTTTTGCGCCGAAACGGCGAGCGGCAACATAACCAGCACCGTATGCCATTTCACCGTGAGTAAGGGTCGGACCATCTTCCACGACCAAAACACGTTTGCCAAAGATGGCATCGGGATCATCCACGAAGAGGGGGGAGGCGCCTTCAATTTGTACTGCAGTCGGGTTTAATTTGCGGAGAGACTCGCGCACTTTGATAACGGATTCAGCGTCGGCGGTGTCGACTTTGTTGATGACAAAACAATCTGCCATGCGCACGTTGGTTTCGCCGGGGTAGTAGGTGGATTCGTGTCCGGGGCGATGCGGGTCAGCGACCACGATCTGATAATCGGGCACGTAGAACGGGAAGTCGTTGTTACCGCCATCCCACAGAATGATGTCCGCTTCGGCTTCGGCTTTGCGGATGATCTTTTCATAATCGACACCGGCATAGATGATCACGCCGCTGTCGATGTGCGGTTCGTATTCTTCGCGTTCTTCAATGGTGCATTGATATTCGTCGAGATCGTCATAAGAAGCATAGCGTTGCACTTCCTGTGCGACGAGATTTCCATACGGCATGGGGTGACGGATCGCGGCGACCTTGTAGCCCATCTCTTGTAAGACGGCAGCCACGCGCCTCGTTGTCTGACTTTTGCCAGATCCCGTCCGAACAGCGCTGATCGACACGACCGGCTTGTTCGACTTGATCTGGGTATTCTTCGTGCCCATAATGCGGAAGTCTGCACCGGCGGCATTGACCATGCTGGCTTTGTGCATCACATATTCATGCGGCACATCACTGTAAGAGAAGACGACCTGTTCTGCGCCATACTTCTTGATGAGGTCGAGCAGTTCCTCCTCGGCTCGGATGGGGATTCCGCTCGGGTACAGCGAACCAGCCAACTCTTTCGGATAGACGCGTCCTTCAATGTCGGGGATCTGGGTGGCGGTGAAGGCTACAACTTCGTAATCCTTATTCCCGCGGAAGAAGGTGTTGAAGTTGTGAAAATCGCGCCCTGCGGCGCCCATGATGATGGTTTTGATCGGCATAGGAAACTCCTGTGCATGTCATGGTGAGGACTTAGTCCGAAGAGACTCGGGGTGGGATTTGAGCTTTCCGTTTTTACCCACAATGACATTTACGATAGTTAATATCTAATCTAAAAGAAATTGTCTCGCTGGTGAAGTAACGTTTAGCCCTATTTTGATGTGACAGATATTTGTCCCGTTTTGCGGTTTTGTCCGTTTTCTCTGTGAATGCATTTACAAAGGTACCCTCGCGAGAGAAAGGAACTGCATGTTAGGATTTGAAGCAGTAAAGACGAAACCAATGAGTCAAGACGAACTCCCCGATCTGATCGCCGCCGCGAAAGGCGACCCGGCTGCGTTCGGCAGGTTGTACGACCGTTATCTGCAACCTGTCTATCGCTACCTGTATAGCCGCTTGGGTGATACTCATTCTGCAGAAGATGTCACGTCGCAGACGTTCATCACTGCGTATGAGGCGTTGCCCAAATATCGGGAGCAGGGTCAGTTCACGGCTTGGTTGTTCAGAATCGCCCGCAGCAAGATGTACGACCACTTGCGCAGAAGCAAGCGTGAGGTCGGGTTGGAGGCGGCGGGGGAGTTGCTCGAGCGTGAAGATGCGCTTGGGACGTTGATCCGTGCCGAAGAGTTGAGCAAGGTCCGTTTCCTTATCAAGCAATTGAACGAAGAAGAACAGGACTTGATCCGCTTGCGATATGTGGCTGATCTAACGTTTGTTGAAATCGCCGACCTGCTTGGCAAGCGCGAAGACGCCGTCAAAAAGACTCTGTACCGTTTGCTGGCACGATTGAAGAGCCAGATGGAGTGTCCATGAGTGATTTGAATTCCTCCCCCGAATTTGAAGAGAAGGTTCGCAAGGCAATGCAAACGCCCGAAGCGAACCCTGAATTTGCAAAACGATTACGCAATGAACTGGTACGGAAACCGGTACAAATGAAAACAAGATTTTTTAAACCTGCCTGGTCTGTGGCATTCGTGTTGGCGCTGGCAGTGATCGTGGTCAGTGTGCCGGGTCTTGCCGCAGCATTAGGACGTGTGTTTGGTTACGTGCCTGAGATCGGCTTGGTGGAAACAACCAATGGCTTGCGCATGTTGGCAGAACCTGTTTCGTCAACTCGCGATGGCGTGACGATTACGATCACGAATGTATTTGCTTATTGCGATCATATTGAATTGCAATATGAAGTGAGCGGTATTCCTTCTGAAGATGACGGCTGGCAGTCTAATGATGCATCGTCGAACCCGACTGCATTTTGCGGTGGCGTGAATCCTGGCAGTACATATAACAAAGCGGGCGATGCGCGTTTGCGTCTGCCCGATGGCACGGTGCTTGAACGCGATTACACCGGCAAGTATCCGCAGAATGTGTTTGCGATGCAGCCTGTTTATGATGGCGCGCTTCCGGCGGGGGTCACTTCTCTTACCTTCGTGCTCGACTGTATTCCGCAAGCCCGCCTCGGCGTTGTGCCTGAACATTGGGAACTCGCGCTTGATCTTGTGGAGGTCCCGGCTGGAACAATAGTGGGCGAGCCTGTGATTGAAGTGACTCAACCTGTTGTGACTGAAGAAGTGCCCGCTTCTGTCTCAGCCGAAACTGTATCTGCTCCCAAAGTGACTATGACCCTCGAGCGGATCATCCCCACTGATACCAACACGGTTATCTATTTTCATCTCAACATGGAGAACGCCGATCCGTCTCTGGTCTCCATCATGCCGCGCAATGTTTATGTGATCGACTCGCTTGGTCAACAGTTTCACATGGTTGGCTCATTTGTCTGGCAGCCGTTCGAGCATAAAGTGGGTAGCGCCTTTGAATTTGTCAGCGAAGGCAAACCTGCGCCCGGTCCCTTGACCGTGGTGGTCGATGAAATGACAGCCTACTATATGCCCATGTATGTTGACCCTCCGCAAGCGACTCCTGAAGAAATGACCTTCACCTTTGATGTGGGTGAAAATCCGCAATATGGTCAGAAATGGGATTTGAACATTCCCTTTACCATCGCCGGGTACGACTTTGAGATCGTCTCTGCTCAGGCTTCGAACTATGACGATGTGGCGAAAATCCATGATTATGTAGACGGCTCACAGGGATATGAGTATGGCTATCAGTTTATCGTTGCCGTCGACCCGTCTTTGGAACTCTTGGTTGAAATGGACATTCGAAGTGACGAGTATCAATGCTGGCTGTCGGATGTCAACAAAGTGGAAGCACAGCCTTTGATCTATACCCAACTATGTAAAAACGGGTATCCGAAAGGACAGGTTTCTGTCACCATCCGTGAAATGTCCATTACGTTGGATGATGATGTTCAAGCCGAATGGATACCATAGGAGCTTTATACCATTTAGGCAAATTACTTTCGATGTTAGAAGCTTTGCAGGAGAAAATGATGAATAAAAGTTTGATACTCTTTTTTCTGCCTTTCATGGTCGTTGCCTGCGGATCGAAAGGTGATGAAGTGCCAGCTATTCTTCTTACCCCGCCTGCCATTGTTGTAGAGGCTTCACGAGATAACTGTCCCTCTATAGGAGCAAAAGTAGGGATGACCATCGCTTGGAAAAATGTCGACACGGTGTCTCTGCCGATAAAGATCGAATTCTTGGGTGAAAATGGAAAGGTTACTGACATGGGATTGTCGGTGATTGACCCTGAAACCGTGTTCTCAACACAATTTCAAGAAGCCGGGGTTTATCATGTTTACTGCACTGAAAATGCTGACACATATTCAACGATTACGGTGAAATAAAAAAAACTCCCCATACGCCTGCAAGAATATATGCAGGTGTATGGGGAGTAAATAATTGGCTTATTCTACGTGTGTGATGTTTTCAGCTATCGAACGAATTTCCAAGCTGCAGGTAATGCTACTGCGGCCGCGACTAACTTGATGACATCGCCAACTACGAATGGCAGTAATCCTAATTCAATAGCTTTGCCGAAACTACCGACAACTGTGCTAAGCCATGTGACGCCAAAGACATAGATGATAATGGTGCCGACCAAAAATGGAACGATGGAAGTCTTGAAACTGCGTTCCATGCCGCGTTCTGCGAGCATACCAACGACATATGCCGCCACGATGAAGCCAGCGAGATAACCAGCAGTTGCGCCGGTGAGGATTCCAAATCCGCTGGCGCCGCCTGCAAAGAAGGGCAACCCCACCGCGCCTTGGGCAATGTAGGCGAGCATGGCCGCCGCTCCACGTTTGGAGCCAAGTAACGCTCCGACGAGCAGCACGGCAAACGTCTGCCCGGTAATAGGGACAGGTGAGAAGGGCAGGGGAATTTCAATTTGAGCAAAAAGCGCGATCAGCCATGAGCCAAGTAACACAAGGGTGATATTGCGCACGGTCTCTGAAACATTTGGGAAGGTACGGTTGTAAATTGTTGGGGCAAGGGTGGTCATATAAAATCTATCTCCTAAGTGGAATGTCAATATCTATAACACAAAAATACGCGTGAAGATTTGGAAGGGGATTAATGTCATTCCTTTTGCGGTGTAAGACAACATGCCTTCTTTATGAGTTTGGGGTGCGGCGCTTCACAGGCGCAGTCAAACAATGGACAGCGCCGTAGCCATCCACAAGCTTGGTCAACTCGGCGTATTTGACCGTGAATCCGCGTTTCTCTAATTCAGCATTGACGCGAGGATTGGAGGATAGAGCCGCAATGACTTTCTTATTGCCAAGGTTCAATAGATTTGTGGCGAAATTCTTTTGTTCTGCTTCGTCCACTTCGAAGATCTCGATAGCGATCATCTTCAGAAATTCGCGGAAGGTTCCCAGACGTTCGGTAAGGATGCGTCCCTTCTCCTGCCATACACGGACCGCTTCACGGTTGTCCAGTTCGGTGGTGTACGCCATTGCCAGATCCTGCGTAAGCGGAATCCAGAACATGTCCAGATGCATCACCTGCATGTGTTCGCTGGTGGGGCTGATGAAGAAATTACTTTCTTCTTCATGTTGACGGTTGACGACGGCAATGAGTTCGATGCGGTGTTCTTTCAGCGATTTCCCGATCTGACGGCAGACTTCTTTGACCGCATTCATGCTCGTCCGCGCACCAACACCGATAAAACAGCAGCCTTTGAACATGGCAACGTCGCCGCCTTCGATCGTCCCCTCGTGGATGTTCGCCAAGGCAGAGCCGTATCCCATATGATAAAGGGCATCTTTGAAAATGCGCACTTCGGGTTTGCGGATATTCCAACGCAGAGAAGAGAGGATGATGCGGTTTGTAAGGGCTTGCGATTGGTCGCGCCCGTAAAAGATGTTTGCCATGGGCCAGGGCTTGGAGAGACTGAGCAAATAATTCAGGCGCAGCGCACCTTGTTCGCCGTAGTGTGCAATATCTTCTTCGAGTACGATGTTGATATCGCGTTTGACTTCGTTATACACGTCAATGGGGGAGATGCCGGTCAGACCGTCTTTGGTGAGGTCGTTTTGTTTGGCGTGGCGGTATTGCTCAAAGGTAGAGTCCGCTTTGTGGTGTAGAGCCAGTTTCAGGTCATGGATGGAGGCGGGCAGTTCGGGAATTTCTCTCGCTTGCAAAAGTTCGGCAATGGCATCTTTTGCGCGAATCACCTTGATCCCTTCGCATTGGATCAAAGCAGACATGGAAACGAATTCGCTGCGAGCTTTGGGAACCTCGTAATAACTACGAAATAAACTGCGTGATTGTGGGAGCAGTTGACCGAGCAAAGCCTCAATGCCAGGCTCGCCCCAAACCATAACTTCTTCTAAAGGGTGGGTCTCGTCAAGGATCATACTAACCTTCTTATTTATAAAAACAGACTAAACCTTTGAAGATTTAGTCTGTTGATTTATTTATTCTTTTACATTACTTCAGGCGCTTGAATGTCGAGCAGGCGGAGTGCATTGGCAATGGCTTGTTTTGCTGCCAACACCAATCGCAAGCGGGCGTTCTTCACATTTTCATCTTCTGTCTGCAAGACAGGCACCGCATGGTAGAACGAGTGGAAAGCATTCGCCAGATCGTAGGCATAAGTTGCCATGATGAGCGGACGATATTCCTCCGCCGATTGCTGAACCTTTTGTGGGAACTGCGACATTTGCTCGATCAACTCGATCTCTTGTTTGGCAAGTTCGTAATCAAAAGATGCAGCAGACTTCATATTGCTGGCTTTCTTCAAAATAGAACTGGCGCGAACATGTGCATTCTGAATGTACGGACCCGTGCGACCATCGAACGAAAGTGCTTCGTTGATATCAAAGACGATGTCTTTGTTGTTATCTACAGAAAGCATCGAATAGACCAAAGCACCCAAGCCGATCTGCGCAGCGATCTTCTCACGTTCTTCGGGTGCGATCGTTACACTCTTTTCAGCTTCAACCGAAAGCACACGCTTCACAGCTTCGTCATACACTTCCTTGAACAACACTACGCGACCCTTACGCGAAGACATGGCGCCTTCGGGCAGGCTCACGAAACCATAACCGAGGTGGTAACACTTCTCCGATTGCGGGAAGCCCCACAACTTGAGGATAGCGAACGCCTGCTGCAAGTGCAGCGCCTGGCGCGAGTCCACCACGTAGATCGAGCGGTCAACATGATATTGTTCAAATTTCACTTTGGCTAACGCCAGATCTTTGGTCAGATACAACGTCGTACCGTCATTTCGCAAAATAACATTTGTGCGGTACTTCTCTTTGGTAAGTCCAAGTTTCTCGTCGATCTTGACGATCACTGCGCCGCCGTTCGGGCGTTCATCGTCCGCGATATTCTTGGCGATCAACTCTTCCACGATCGCCTTCGAGGGTTCATCCACGTCAGATTCGTAGAACCACACATCCATTTTCACATCGAGCATGTGCAGCACTTCGCGCAGTTCTTCCAAACTCCACTCGCGGGTCACGCGCCACAACTCACGCACGTATTCATCGCCTGCATCCCACTTTCGATACATCTCGCGTCGTTCAATTTCGTAAGTTTCACGTTGAGCGGTTTGTTCGGGCGTTTCGTTCTCTTTCTTTTCCAACAACTGATTGGCTTCCACGTACAACTTCAAGAGCCACTGTCCGCGCTCGTGTACGCCTGCGGGTTCCTGTCCCTTGTACAGTTTGTCGTAGATCCACATCACCGTGATAACACCAAGACCGAGGTCACCGGGGTACGAGGCGCGGATGGTTTTGTAACCCGCAAACTGAACCAGCCTTGCAAGTACTTCACCCAAGATCGTATTGCGCGCGTGTCCAATGTGGAAGGAGTGATGGGTGTTCGGTTGGGCATACTCAACCATGACCGTTTCGGTCTTCGTTGCACCTTTACCAAAGTCTGCACCGTGGGTGAGCACTTCTTCGACCACGCGTTGGGCATATTCAGATGTCTTGAAGTAGACATTGAGATAGCCCTTCACCGCTTCAATGTGACTGATACCCGCCACGCTTCCTAATTGACCCTTGACCTGCTCGGCGATTTCCTGAGCCTTTTGCGGCACCGGAACCTTGTTCCCTTTGCCGAGTTTTGCTTCGTTGGCTGCGGTCTGAAAAAAGGATGTAGCAAATCCCCATTCACCCGAGAAGGGGATAGGCTGCCACTTCAACTCCGCCAGGGCAATGTCGTTTGCGGTGCAGTATTCTTTGATCTTGTTCTCGATGAGTTGTTGTTCTTTTTGAAACATAGGTTTTCTCGATTATATCTGTAGGTCACGCTTTATGAATGACCTACGAATAATTTTCTAAAAGCGTCTGGAGGATTTTTCAATCGTTCGATGACCTTTTCAGCACATTCTTCGGTGGTTAGATTGGATGTATCTAATTCGAGGTCATATTGCGCAAATTTGTGAATGACCTCGTATTGCATTTTGGCTTGACCCAGGGTGCGGTCTTTGCGGTCTCGTTCTCGTTGTTCCAACACCTCGAGCGGACAAGTCAAACCAATGACATAGGCATTCATGCCAGCGAAAAGTTCGGCACATTCATCCACCCAGGCTTTTTCAACGAAGACATGGTCAGCTAGAACATTGTTCCCGCGCAAGGCTACTGCGGCAATGGCGTGGTGCATGCCCGAGAACAGCGACCAGCCTACAGGTCCAGATTGAACCGCTTTTCCGAGGACATCATCCCATAGTGGACGGTCAAGATAGCGTCCTGGAAGCATCCAAATGAATTTGTCGATGCCCATGTCCAGGTAAGGTTCGGGTAATTTCTTCTGCAACAGTTTCAGCAGGGAGGTTTTGCCAGATGAGGATGTGCCGTTAATGAAGATGATTGTGGACATATAATACCCATGAAGGGTATAACAAAAACGGGAGTCTTGCGACTCCCGCTGCTGTTCGAGTGCTTGTTACGCGCTCTTTTTGGTCAACGCTGCAAGGGCTTTCATCAAGCGGCTCTTGCGGCGCGCGACTGTGTTCTTGTGGATCACACCTTTTTCAGCTGCCTTGTCCAAGGCGCTGATGGCTTGCATCACCGCTTGCTTGGTTTCAGGGGTCTCGCTGGAAAGGACTTTGCGCGCAGCGTTATCGGCAGTGCGGGCGGCGCCACGGACATTGCGGTTACGCAGGCGGCGCTTCTCGTTCTGACGATTGCGTTTGATTTGTGACTGAATGTTAGCCAAGGTCTTCCTCCAAAAAATTCTTGCCTTACTTTACGACGGCGACATATTTTACATGGCGGGGGCGTATTTGTCCAGTAAATTGAAAAGAAAACCGCGGGCAATTTGCCCGCGGTTTTTTGCTTATGGGGTTGCTGTTGCAGGTGCTGCGTTGATGGGGGTGGAAGTTCCAGTCGGCAGGAAGGTGCCAGGACCCGGTGTGATGGGGGTACTGGTCGGTGGGCGGGTAGCGGTAGGTGTGACCAGATTTACAGGGATCTGCAAGACCTGTCCAACAAACAAGTTGTTCGGGTTGTCGATGTTGTTCTCTTCGATGATGGCATCGATGGTGCTGTTGAACTTGTCAGCGATAGCGCCCAGCGAGTCACCGGATGCGACAACATATTCCAACTTGGTTCCGCGAGGCAGGTTGGGTGGAATCGGAGTGGCTGTCGGCAATTGCATATCCGGGTTGGGCAGCAAAATGACCTGTCCAGGAATCACGATCTGAGTGGTTGGGTCAATGCCGGTGGGAGCCTGATTGGCATCATCTGGAACCACATAAGGGTTCAGGAGAATGATGAGCGGAATGGCATCATCACCAAGTGCGAATTTTTCCGCGATCACAGCCAGTGAGTCACCATCTTGAACAGTATAGGTAAATGGTGCAGAGAACGTTGGCGTAGACGTTATCGTAGGCGAAGGAGTCACTGTGGAAGTGGAAGTGGGAGTATTGGTGTTGGTAGGCGTGAAGGTTAATGTTGGAGTGGGGGTTTCGGTTGCCAGCAATAAGTTGATCGGTTTTCCGGGGAGAGTCATCCAATAGATTAATAGTGCAAGACCTCCCACCAATAGGACGCCAGCAATGATCGCGATCGTATTCTGCCTGCCGCGATTGCGTTTGCGGAAGGAGCCGATCGTGCCAGCGGGGGAGGATGTCGGAGGTTTGATATTCATTGATTCATTCCTTTTTCACTGCCACCTTGATGTATTTTCCAGCCGTAGCAGTGCAAAATAATTCTACCTGAAAAAAAGAAATTACGTATGAAAGGGGGGAAAACAGGTATACAAAAAACAGGTAAACCAGTGAATAAACCCTTGTTTACCTGTTTTTTGTAATTTTTTTACCTGTTCATGTGCTCTTTTAGGTATTTCCCTGTGTATGAACTCTTAACCTTCATCACTTGTTCAGGAGTACCTTCAGCGATCAGTTCCCCGCCGCGGTGACCGCCTTCAGGACCCAAGTCTATGAGCCAATCTGCTACTTTAATAATATCAAGATTGTGCTCAATGATAAGAACGGAGTTTCCGGTATCAACAAGCCGCTGCATTACTTCGATCAATTTGTGCACATCAGCTGCATGCAAGCCTACGGAAGGCTCATCCAGGACGTAAAGCGTGCGTCCCGTTGCACGGCGTGAGAGTTCTTTCGAGAGTTTAACTCGCTGGGCTTCACCACCCGAGAGGGTGGTCGCGGGTTGACCCACACGCACATAGCCCAAGCCGACTTCCTGCAATAATTTCAACTTGTTCTGCATTTGCGGATAATTCTTGAATTCTTCAAGCGCATGGTCCACGGTCATATCCAGCACATCGGCAATGGAATACTTATCGCGGAACATTACTTGCAAGGTTTCGCGGTTGAAGCGCTTGCCATGACACACATCACAAGGCACATATACATCCGGCAGGAACTGCATTTCGATTCGCAACTCGCCCTGTCCCTGGCAGGCTTCGCAGCGTCCGCCATGGACATTGAAAGAAAAACGTCCCGGTTTGTAACCGCGCACTTTCGACTCAGGCAGTTCGGCGAATAGTTTACGAATTTCATCGAACAAGCCGGTATACGTGCCGGGGTTCGAACGTGGCGTGCGCCCGATGGGCGATTGGTCGATGTTGATGATCTTGTCGAGGTGCTCAATGCCTTCGATGGTTTCATGTTCGCCAGATTGTGTCCGCGCACCCATGAGTTTGGCGGCAAGTTCGTTGTATAAGATGTCGCTCATCAACGTGGATTTGCCCGAGCCAGAAACGCCCGTGATACAAACCAACTTCCCAAGCGGGATGGTGACATCGAGGTTTTTAAGATTGTTCGCGGTCGCTTTCAATATCTTGAGCGACTTGCCATTTCCATCACGCCTCTTTTTCGGGACCTCAACCTGTTTCCGCCCTGAGAGATATTGTCCAGTCAGTGACTTTGGGTGCGCCAGGATCTGCTTGGGAGTGCCCTCTGCAATGATCTGTCCGCCGTGCTCACCTGCGGCTGGACCAAGGTCGATGACCCAATCCGATTCCAGGATGGTCTCGTCATCGTGTTCAACCACCAGAACCGTATTGCCGAGGTCGCGCAATCCTTTAAGCGTTTCCAAAAGGCGGGAGTTGTCACGCGGATGCAAACCAATGGAAGGTTCATCCAAAACGTAGAGCACACCCACGAGGCGCGACCCAACCTGCGTTGCAAGGCGGATGCGTTGAGCTTCTCCGCCCGAGAGGGTGACCGCTGAACGATTCAACGTCAAATAATCCAACCCCACATTGACAAGGAAGTTCAAGCGTTCATGGATTTCTCTGATGACACGTTCGGCAATGGCTTTCTGCTTGTTGGTTAGTGGAGAATTCTTGCCCGCGATCTTTTTTACCCAATCCAGAGTTTGTAAAACGGGCCACGAATTCGCTTCAACGATGTTGACATCGTCCACGGTGACGGCGAGTGCAGCGGGGTTGAGACGCTTGCCAGAACATGATGGGCACGGGCGGTCGGACATATATTCCGATATTTTTTCGCGGATATATTCCGAGTTTGTCTCTTTGTAACGGCGTTCGAGATTTGTGATGACACCCTCGAATGCGCGGCTGAACTTGACTTCGAAGCCGCTTGAGTTGGTGTATTTCATTGGAAGTTGTTTGTCACCAGTACCGTAAAGGATGACGCGCTGTTGTTCGTCAGTAAGTTCTTTAAATGGCGCATCGAGGTCGATCTTGTAATGCTTGGCAGCGGTGACGAGGGTGCTCCAGTAATAGCCACCTTCTTCGCGGGGACCCCACTCCATGCTGGCGATTGCGCCATCGTTCAGCGATACGCTATCGTCGGGGATGATGCGGGCAGGGTCGATCTCCAGCTTTGAACCAAGTCCCTGGCAATCCGGGCAAGCTCCTTGAGGCGTGTTGAAGGAAAAGGTACGAGGTTCAATTTCAGGCACGGTCGAGCCGTGTTCGGGGCAGGCGAGATGCTCAGAGTAGGCGATGTCTTCCTTTTTATCCACAAGGTTGACGGTGATGTATCCCTCGCCGAATTTGAGCGCGGTTTCAATGGAGTCGGTCAGACGGGTGAGCGCTGCTTTCTTGTCTTCTTTCGAACCTTCCTGCGAAATGACGAGGCGGTCAACGACCGCTTCGATCGTATGTTGTTTATAGCGATCAAGTTCGATTTCGTCATCAAGGGAATGGACGCTACCATCTACACGAGCACGGGTGAAACCAGCTTTACGAATTTCCTCAAAGACAGCTTGATAGGTGCCCTTACGTCCACGCACGAGCGGGGCAAGGATAAGAATGCGAGTGCCTTCGGGCAGGTTGGCGATCTTATCCACGATCTCTTGTGCAGATTGCTTGGAAACTTCACGTCCGCAGACCGGGCAGTGCGGAATACCCGCGCGTGCAAAGAGCAGACGCATGTAATCATAGATCTCGGTCACAGTGCCGACGGTGGAACGCGGGTTATGGCTGGTGGATTTCTGGTCAATGGAAACGGCAGGGGAGAGCCCTTCGATGTAGTCCACGTCGGGTTTGTCCATTTGTCCGATGAACTGACGCGCATATGCTGAAAGCGACTCGACATACCGTCTTTGTCCTTCGGCGAAGATGGTATCGAACGCCAGCGATGACTTCCCAGAGCCCGAAAGCCCAGTGATGACAACGAATTTGTCGCGTGGAATTTCTACGGTGATATTTTTCAAATTATGGACGCGTGCGCCCACGACACGGATTTTGTTGGAAGACATGAGACTCCTGTTTGGAGAAATAATTATAGCACGCGCGTTCTATTAATAGAATTAAAGTTTAGCCAAAACTGACAAATGATTATACCTAGACAAGAGCCTAATTGCTAATCCTAAATAGAGCGTACGGAATGCTGGGTTAGATTTTTTACTTGAGAGTTCAAAGTTATCTGTAGACTTTATTCTAGGTGCATTTATGAATGGACATACAACAATAGAAAATGAATATAAAAAGCCTCCATTGTCAATGGAGGCTTGAATGATTTAATGTTGTGTGAGTTAAGGCTTGATCTCGCAAAGAGCTGGGAATTTTTGGCAAATATTTCCAACAGATATGGTAATGCCTGGTTTTGAAGATGGTTGTAATTCTTCCTCTTCTGCTTCAACAACACCTGTAACAGGGCAGCCCAAAGGTTCGTAACCGGTTGCTTTAAACCCAACTGGGACTCGGCAAGAATTATCAACCCCAGCAAGGTTCTTGATTGGGTATTGACCGCTTTCCTTATCCGGGGATCCAGCTGCTTCTACAGTTGTAGTATCGTGTAAATTGAATTTGGTGGTTTCAAATGGGGTAGCACTCGCCCAGACAGACCACATAAAAGTAGGGGTGGAGGGGAATATTACCTTGTTGAATGCAATCTGAATGGCAGGAGTCTCACCGTTCACAAATCTTGACCATCCCAGATCAGGGTTTGCACCTTTGCCACTATCGAACATTAGCTTTTCGTAACCATTTCCGGTGTAATTTGCGTCGCCAAGTTCAACATTGTCACCACCAATATCGCCATTATCATCTGCAAATATTTGGACGCCGTTTGTACTCCACTCAGTACCAAAGGATGGATTGGCAACGATCAGTAACTCACCACGCCCATCAACATTACCGTCTAACTCTATTGCGTAATATCCCGTTGGAGCCTGACCTGCTGTAGCAAGCCCGCCCAGGTTCAAAGTCACGTAATAGAAATTATCATCTTCACCGATCGAAAAGTTAACGATATCGATCTCAGGTAAATAGCTACCCATCCCAACAGTAAATGGGCGTTCATAGCGGTTCTTGCTAAGATCATCTCCAAAGTTTACGTCAAAGGTTTCGTTCGAATTAATCTCATCATTATCAGATGCATTACCAATGGTCTGTGCAGGTTCAGACGGAATGGTTGTGTGAACAATAGGTTCTTCAGTTGCAGGAACTTCAGGGGTAACTACTTCTGTCTCTGAAACAGCTTCTGTAGGGGTTTCGGGGCTCCCAATGTTACAAGCGGATAGTGCTAAAACCATTAATATTGCAATAACTTTAGAAAAACTGGATTTCATGATCTCTCCTGTAATAAATATATATTTTTAAGAACGGTTGAAATATTATTTTGATTTAGACGGGTTGAAAATCACCCTTTTGTGGCATGACTATAGTATCTATGTAACTAAAAGATTGGAGGGATTGACAGTATTTTTAAATTTGAGTAGCGCAGATGTCTTTCTCGTTCCCATTTGCACAATTTTGGTCATGTTATACTGGGTGAAACTTCTAAAACCCGGTGGTGTTATAAAAGCAAATTCCACCGGTAAGGTTTCTCACTTGTCGGAATTGGAATATCGTGAAGAAGATGTGTTGATGCGTGCTTCACAAGGCGACCGGGATGCATTTGGTCAGCTTTATGAACGTTACGCGGAGCGTATCTTCAACTATGTGTACTATCGCACAGGGAATCAGCACGATGCTGAGGATCTGACCGCGCGTGTTTTCCAGCGGGCGATGAATCACATTCGGAATTACACCGATCGGGGCGTACCATTTTCGGCGTGGTTGTACCGTATTGCACACAACCTGGTTGCCAACTGGCACCGTGACCGCAGCCGAAAACAGGAGATCCCACTCGATGATCTGCCTATTCTGCCGACCAAAGGCGACCATCCCGAAAGGAATTTGGTCCGCTCACAGGAGCAGGATTCATTGTTAAAAATGATACGCAAGCTTCCGCCCGAGAGGCAGAATTTGCTTATTTTGAAATTTGTTGAAAACATGTCCAACGCTGAGATTGGCAAGATCATGGGTAGAAGCGAAGGAGCTGTGAAGAGCCTGTACCACCGGACTCTTCTGGCGCTTCGAGACCAACTGGAAGATCAAAATCTTAATCTTGAAGGAGAGTAAACCATGTTAAGAATTGTGACAGACGGCGCAGTGGACCTTCCAACCGAGTGGTATAAGGAATACGATATCCAACGTATTCCGATCAATGTGCATTTTGGTGAAGAAAAAACCTTCATTCAGGATGTAGAGTTGGATCAGGACGGTTTTTATAAACTTGTGGCTGGCAAAACCCTTCCACATCCAAAAACTTCGCAACCCTCACCCCACCAATTTGTGGAATTCTATAAGAAGATCGCGCAACCGGGCGATACGATCCTTTCCATTCACATCACCAGTAAACTCTCTGGGACATATGCTTCCAGCGTTTCTGCTGCGGAAGAGTTGAAAGGTACATTTAATGTCGTGCCGGTGGATACCTTGTGCGGAACGATGGGCACTGCTTTTATGTGCCGCGCTGCCCGCCAGATGGAACGTGCTGGCAAGAGTGTTGAAGAGATCGTTAAGTTTATTGAAGGGGTGCGCAGCAAGACCCATGTGGTTCTCACTCTCGACACCCTTGAATATGCCCGCCGCAGCGGTCGTGTTGGTACGCTCTCCGCGGCATTGGCTTCGGTCTTGAATGTCAAACCCATCGCCATGCTAAAAGACGGCATTGTGGATATGGTGGACCGTGTCCGCACCCGGAAAGCAGCCATTGAGCGTGTGTTGGACCTCGCAAAAGAGAATGTTGGCGATGCTCCGGTTCACGTTGGTGTTGTGCATGCTCGTGATGAAGAAACCGCCAAATCATTGTTGGATGAGGCAAAGAAACGCTTGAATGTAAAAGAAAGTTTCTTGACCGATCTCTCCATTTCACTCGTTATCAACTTTGGACCTGGCACAGTCGGAATTGTGTTGTATCCAGCCGAATAAGAATCAAAAAATATGAACGTGAACCAGATTTCCACTTCTCAAGATACTGAATTGCAATCCCTCGAGTCGCATCTTTCGCGGACCTTGAAACGGGTACCGCCTCCGAGCGGCTTGGTCGAACGCCTGCGCGGACGAGTCCAAATGCCAAGTCGTTCCGAAATCCAACTGCGGTTTAGCGATTGGCGTAAATTGTTCTTTGTATTCGGTGGTGTGATGTCTGGAATGTTGTTGCTGGTGACTCTGGCGCGCGCGTTCTATTACCTTGTTGGACGCCGAACGTGATGTAGGTTCAAGAAAACATATCAGCCCCTAAAGGACATCTCCTTTAGGGGTTTTTGATTCGGCAGGATCGCAGAAAAGATATCTTAATTTTTCAACAACCAATCACACAGGACCTTGGCTTCTGCCACCAGATCGGCATCGACGGGGAGTTTGAATTCTTCGGTGACGCGTAAGGTCAAATGGGTAGCAACCAATTTCAGGTCTGAGGGGAGAGGCGTTTCTTCTTTGATGAAGTTAAGCAGATCATGGGCGGAGCGGCTTGGGAGGGGAGTCCCTTTGCGGGTGAGATAATCCCGAATAGCAATACCAGCGGCACGGCGCGCACAAACCCGGGCTTGACCTTCGTTGTTGTTTGCCCTGGCACGCTGGGCAGCTTCAAATTCTCTTTGGATTTCCAGTTCTAGATTGTTCATAGATGGGATTATAAAATAAGGCGGGAGTATAATTCGTAAAATTTTCAGGAGGCTGCAATGAAGCTTAAGTGGTTTCAAGTTTTTGCGCTGATCGCCATTTTGAGCATGGTGGTGAGCGCTTGTGGTGGGGTGGAGCCGATCGGTGGTGAGACAGTAGACACTGATACGGATGCTACTCAACCTGCGATGGAAGTTATCCCTGAAGGGGATGGACCCACAGTGGTGACAGGAAGTGTGGAATACACAGATCTGTTCTTTACAATGGGTGTTTCTGAACCCATCATCATTTTGGAAGATCAGGGTGGTTTTGTTACACGTGACCGTAAGTTTCTTATTCCGGTCGAATCACAGGTGATGGGACAGATCACATCAGATTTCTATACGTCTCCATTCACATATAGTTTGACCTTGCCTGCCCAACCCAAAGGCACGTTAAATGATGTTGATCACGATGGGCAGCAGGATGCAGGCGTGATGATCTTTGCCGTCGCCTATTGGACGAATACCTGGGGCGACCCATATCTTGAACGCCGCGATCAGGGTGGTGGTGGTTGGTCGAGCGCATATGCTTCAACCCGCGTCACTGATGCAAGCGATGCATTCCTTGAAGTGTATGGTGGACAATATTTGGTTTTCGCTCCAGATGAGAACCAACAATTCCCTTCAGATTTTGGCGCGGATGAAAAATTGTTCACAGATGACGATCCGCTTATGAGTTTACCTGCGGGTTGGTCTATGGTCGATATGGATCAATCTCCGTTCGCGATAGACCGCTCGGAAAACCCAACCCTTAATCTGTATGAACCGGAAAGTTCTGCGCTCGATGATTTCTCGCAGATGACATACACTGAAGCCTTTGATGCCATGCTGGAGAAGTTCCGCAAGGAATATGCATATACAGAGTACAAAGATATTGACTGGGATGCGCGCGAGAAGGAATTCCGTCCGCGCTTTGAAGAGGCGGAAAAAGCTGGCGATGCCCATGCTTTTGCTTTGGCTTTGCGTGATTTCGTTTGGTCGATCCCCGACACCCATGTTGGCATGGATACTTCTGCGTTGAACGATGATTTCTCTGCAGATATTGCTGGTGGTATTGGACTGGCGTTGGGCGAAACCAGCGACGGCAAGATCGTTGCACGGTATGTCACACCGGGCGGTCCTGCAGAGCAGGCTGGACTTGAATTTGGGGCTGAGATCATAGCAATCGATGGAACGCCGATCGAAGATGACGTTTCGGCTGTTGTTCCTTGGTCTTCACCGTTTAGCAACCCGGAAGTGAAGCGTTTACAGCAATTGCGTTATGCCACCCGTTTCCGCGCTGAAAAGGGACAGGTCGATGTGACCTTTGTGAACCAAGGTGGAGCGGAACAGACTGCGACATTGGCAGTGGTTGCAGAACGTGATAGTTTCAGCGTCACTTCATTTGCCTTTGGTCAGCCTCAAACATCCCTGCCTGTGGAGTTCAAGATCTTACCCAGCGGATATGGTTATATCAAGATCAGCAGTTTTTCAGATAATCAAGTTCTGATGATCCAGGCTTGGGAATATGCGTTGGATTATTTCAACCAGAACGAAGTTCCTGGTGTGATCCTGGACATGCGAAATAACAGCGGCGGCAGTGGCTGGTTAGCAGACCAGATGGCAGCATATTTCTTCACAGAAGAAGTAGTTGCTGGTACGGGTTCCTTCTATGATGATGTAACTGGTGATTTTTACATGGATCCCGCCAGTGAAGCAGTCATGATCCCACCGCGTGAAGCCTTGCAATACACAGGTCCAGTCGTAGTGATGGTTGGACCGGCATGTGTTAGCGCATGTGAGTTCTTCTCCTACAATATGACGATCAATGACCGTGCCATCATTGTGGGGCAATATCCCACCTCTGGAGCGGGCGGTGGTGTGGAAGCCTTCATGATGCCGGAAAACACCTACATGCAGATGACCGTTTCCCGTCAGATGGATGCGGAAGGAAACATTCACATCGAAGGTGGTGGTGTTGCGCCGGATGTGCGCGTGCCTGTGACGGTTGAATCTTTCCAACGCCAATTAGCGGGTGATGACGTAATCCTTGAGGCTGCAGAAAAAGTGATCAGTCAGCCGAAAGGTGCAGGCGTCACACCATCTGCATCACCGAAGATCGCTACACCTGCAGACGCAGAGTCCGCTTTTTCATCGGGGGCATCTTTTGTTGAAGATAAGAAGCGCGAAGAATATACAGATGCTGAGCTTTCAACTCCAGGCGTGTTGACCTATACCGTCCCATTGGCAAATTCTGAGACGTTGATCTGGGCATATTACTGGTGTACCACCACCAAAGAAATTCTCGACCAGAACTTCAGCCAGATCGATGTTCAATTCGAACTGAATGGGGAAGTGGTCCCGCTCGACCAGTTCGCCGTCCTTGACCTGCCCTCTGGTGGAAATCAGTGCCGCATCATCTACACGGCTCTTTCTGAGTGGACATCTGGTGAACACCACCTGATCACAACCACAACATTCAAGACACCCATCAATGATGGAATGAGTGAGTACCAGGCTGGTGAGTACATTTCTGAATATTCAGTGTTTGTGCCATAGTCTCTAAGATGAGGCAAATTAAGTTTGGAGTGTTTATTTCTGTGAAACGAAAAACCGCGACATACATGAAAAGATCATTGCTTAGCTTTCTACCTGCCATGCTGGTCGTGGCATGCATGGCGCAACCGGCAGCGTCCCCGACTCCTTCTGTTAATGAACAGAGCTTTATTTCCACTGCGGTTGAAATGACGGTCAAGGCAGAAAAAAACGCTTCTTCACAAAACACTCCCACTGTTGAAGCATTGTTCTCCCCAACACCAAC
Source organism: Chloroflexota bacterium (assembly GCA_041157505.1). Lineage (GTDB taxonomy): Bacteria > Chloroflexota > Anaerolineae > Anaerolineales > Villigracilaceae > Villigracilis. The sequence continues at coordinate 22,130 of JBEBCV010000133.1, forward strand.
TCTTGTTGTGCCGGTCGTCACTGTTACAGAGCTCACATTGACCCTAACTCCCACCATCGAGCCAACTAAGGTCGCCACCACACAGGGACCTTGCGATAAGATTTTGAAGGTTTCTGATGCAGGTCCGCTTTCGAATGTCCGCTTCAAGAATCAAACGGGTGGGCAGATCCGATTGGGTGTCTTCCTATGGCAGGCAAATACATATGGTGAGTGTGGCTACCTTCCAAACAATCCGATTGCCATTGGCAAGGATCAAAGTTATGTTGTCCGTTTACCCGAAGGCTCTTACTTTGCCTGGGCGTGGATCACTTTCAAGAATGATGATACTTCCTCCACGAACGGTAACTTTATCAACAATGCCAGTAATGGAACCGGCACCATGGATGTGATCATCAAAAAGACTGGTATCTCTGGATGACGTGATCTACTTATGAACAAAAAAGACACCGAGAAATTGGTGTCTTTTTATTTTGTTGATTTGAATACGGTTCTTTTCTTAACGCTTGCCTACTCGACGAACCGATATTTGATCAACGCCCAAACCGCTTCGAAAGCGTCGTGAAGCTTGATCTTCTTGCCTTGCGAATAATCACGCGGATTGAATGTGATCGGCACTTCAAAAATGCGGTAGTTGCGCTTGAGGATCTTGGCGGTAAATTCCGGCTCGAAGTTAAAACTATTCGCACGGATGGTCATGCCTTGAATAACTTCTTTGCGGAAGACCTTATAACCGGTTTCCATATCTGTCAGAATGGTATTGTAGAGGATGTTCGTCATCAAGGTCAGCGATTTGTTCGCCACCATGTGCCAGAACATGGTCACGCGGTGAGCCCTACCGAGGAAGCGCGAGCCGTAGACAACATCCGCAACGCCTTCTTCGAGGGGCTTGAGCAGTTCCGGGTAGTCACGCGGATCGTACTCAAGATCAGCGTCCTGGATCAGCAAAATATCACCCTGGGCAGCGAACATTCCCGTACGAACAGCAGCGCCTTTGCCCTGATTCTTCTCATGCAGAATGATGTGCAGATCTTTTTGACCTTCGAGCTTTTTCAGGATGTCACGAGTGCCATCCTTCGAGCCGTCGTCCACAAGCACAATCTCATGGACCAAATTGGTAGCACGGACGCGTTGAATGATCGTCTCAATGCTTTCAACTTCATTATAAACAGGGATTATGACTGAGAGTTTCATAGCGGCTGGATTATAAACGAAAAGAAGTATAATCAGGTTTACACGTTCGAAATTCTTTTGCTCGGGATACGGTGACCAATATGGTAGTAAAGCAAACAGGACAAATTCCCACAGCTTCCTCCGGCGGGTTTACCCCTCCTCAAATCAACAGCCTTGAAGACACGGGGCTTTCCACCCTTTGGCTTCAAGACCTTATTTTAAAGGTACTTTATTTTCGCGGTTACTTATCCGGCAGCAAGATCTCCGATGAGATTACCTTGCCATTTGCCGGCGTGACTGATCAATTGCTTTCTTCTCTTAAACAGGAAAAATTGATCGAAGTAAAATCCTCCCAGGGCGGTTTGGGTGAAGGCTCTTATACCTATGGCATCACCAGCGCTGGCATTGTACGTGCGCGCGAAGCGTTGGAGCGCAGCCAATATGCAGGTCCGGCTCCTGTTCCGTTCGAGGTGTATAACGAATCGATCCGTAAACAGAAGACCGGGCGTGTCACCGTTACCACCCGCACCATGCGTCAGATCCTATCGCAGTTGATCATCTCTGAAACAACTTTTCAACGTTTGGGTCCGGCTTTGAATTCCGGCACATCTATCTTTATGTACGGACCTCCCGGAAATGGTAAGACCAGTATTGCGCGTGCCTTTGGTAATCTGGTTCTCAGCCAGACCATGTACATTCCATATGCATTGTATTTGGATGGACAAGTCATTAAGGTCTATGATGCGGTCAGCCACACCCTCGCTCCTGATAATGATGTGACTGCAAACCCAACTGGTTCCTTGCGTTCAAGTACTCGCCGCGACCCTCGCTGGGTAAAAATTCGCAGACCCTTCATTGTGGTGGGCGGTGAGTTGACCCTTGAAGGTCTTGACCTCGTGTTTGATGACACTACAAAATTTTACGAAGCACCGTTCCAGGTGAAAGCCAATGGCGGCATTTTGCTCATCGACGACTTCGGACGTCAACAAGTTCGCCCGCGCGATCTGCTTAACCGCTGGATCGTTCCACTCGAAAACCGCGTGGACTTCCTGCGCCTTCACACGGGACGCAAAGTGGAAGTGCCCTTCGATGTTTTGATCGTCTTCTCGACCAATCTGCCGCCAAAAGACCTGGTGGATGAAGCCTTTCTCCGTCGTCTACGTCACAAGATCGAGATCGGTGATCCATCCTTCGAAGAATATCGCGAGATCTTCAAACGCGTTGCGCAAGATAAGCGCGTTGAATACAACGATCAGGGTCTGGCGTATCTTTTGCAGGAATGGTATATCAAACGCAACCGCAAATTGCGCGCCTCACACCCCCGCGATCTCTGCGATCAGATTCTCGACATTTCATCTTACATGGCAGTTCCGCCCACCATGTCGCGTGACATGCTTGACCGTGCTGCCAAAGCCTATTTCGTGGATATTTAACGTACCGTCTCATCCCTGACCTTGAACCTGCCTCATATGCTTGAAACTTTTCCCCGCCCCATCCTACTTGCCCATCGCGGCGACCTTGCCCATGCACCGGAGAACACTCTCCCGTCGTTCTCTCAAGCCATACAAAAAGGCGCCGATGGCGTCGAACTCGATGCCAAACTAACCGTTGATGGTCATGTGATCGTCATTCATGATGAGACAGTTGATCGAACCACGAATGGCAAAGGGAAGGTGGCTGGTTTCACCCTCGATTCCATCCGCAAGTTGGATGCGGGTTCCTGGTTTGATACAAAATTTGCAGGAACAAAAGTTCCGTTGTTGGAAGAAGTCTTTGAAACAGTTGGGAAAGAAAAACTCATCAATATCGAGTTGACGAATTACTACAATTCACGAGATGGGTTGGTGGTTAAGGTTTGCGAGTTGATCAAACGCCATAATAATGCAAAGCAGATCCTTTTTTCATCTTTTCTTGCGTCGAATCTAAAGATCGCTCAGCAAACAATTCCTGAGATCCCACGTGCATTGCTTGCTTTGCCCGGCTTTATGGGATTGTGGGCACGTTCATTTGGCTTTATGTTCGGTGATTATCAAGCTTCTCATCCGCATATTTCTGATGCCAACCGTGAGAGTATTCAACGGGCTCATCGCGTTAATCGCCGCGTGCATGTGTGGACGGCAAATTCCCCCGAAGAGATCAAACGCCTGCGCGATTGGGGTGTGGATGGTCTCTTCACCGATGACCCAGGAACGGCGGTTCAGGCACTTGGACGGGCAAAGTGACATTGTCCGAATGCCGGGATCAAGCCCGGGTGCGGTATGAAGCGGAAATCCAATGGCGTCGTTCAGTGAACGGCGTCCATTTTGTCTTAATACCAAGTTGTGTTATAAGAGTGGGGCAATGCGTTTAATCCGTATCTTTCTTCTTACTGTTTTTATTTTCACCCTTTTGCCAGGCTCGATCTCAGCGCAAACAGCCACACCGCCTGCTGCGGTGCGGATTATTTTAAACTCGATGACGCCCGAGGAGCGGGTGGGTCAGTTGTTCCTGGTTACCTTTACTGGTATGGATACTGGCACCGATGCTCAGATCAATGACCTGATTACGAAACACCATGTGGGTGGTGTTGTCCTGCTGGCAGAGAACGATAATTTCAGCGAGGACGATACACTGGCTCGTACTCATCAATTGATCGAAGAACTTCAGCGCTTGGAATGGAATAACTCTGCGAATACCTCTACCGACCCAGTGACTGGGAATTTGGTGAGGTATGTGTATGTGCCATTGTTCGTGGGCATCTCACAAGAAGGGGATGGCTATCCCACCGATCAAATTCTTAAGGGGCTGACGCCTTTGCCTAGTGAGATGGCGATTGGTGCAACTTGGAATACTGCATTTGCCGAAAGTGTGGGTAAGGTGCGTGGCAGTGAGATATCTTCTTTAGGTTTTAATTTATTCCTTGGTCCTTCATTGGATGTGCTTGAGACCCCTTCTGCCCCTGGTGGTGACTTGGGTACCCGTGTCTTTGGCGGCGACCCGTTCTGGGTAGGCGAGATGGGACGCGCCTATGTGAATGGATTACACAGCGGCTCGGAAGGAAATATGTTGGTGATCGCCAAGCATTTTCCTGGTGCGGGCGGGGCAGATCGTCTGCCGCAAGAGGAAGTTGCCACAGTACGTAAATCGCTTGAGCAATTGAAGCAAGTGGAGTTTGCCCCTTTCTTTGAGGTGACAGGCAACGCGACCCAACCCGAAGAAGTGGTGGATGGATTGCTTGTTTCGCACATCCGGTATCAGGGATTCCAGGGCAATATCCGTGCCACCACGCGCCCGATCAGTTTTGACCAGCAAGCATTGGGACAGATCATGGCGTTACCTGAATTCGCTGCGTGGTACAGCGACGGCGGTTTGTTGGTGAGTGATAATTTAGGCACAGCAGCCGTGAGCGAATTTTATGCAACAGGCGGAAGTCAGTTCCAGGCGCGTGTTGCAGCACGAGATTCATTCCTCGCCGGAAATGACCTGTTATACCTTGGTAATATCAAAGGGGATGACTCACCGGACTCGTATACATCCGTTATCCGCACGCTTGATTTCTTTTCTCAAAAATACCGTGAAGATCCGGCATTCGCTCAGCGGGTGGATGCTTCGGTCTCGCGCATTCTTGCAGCCAAGTATCGCTTATATGAAAGTTTTAATATTGATAATGTGATCGTGCCAGCTGTTTCATCTGTACAACAAGACTCTGGAACGGATATTACATTCCAGGTGGCGCGTAATTCTGCCACGCTCATCAGCCCAACCCAGCAAGACCTTGGGTCCATTCTTCCGTTGCCGCCTCAACCCAGTGACCGGATCGTTTTCCTTACGGATTCTGTCAGCATGGCGCAATGTTCGCAATGTACACCCCAGTCGCTTCTTGGGTCTGACGCGCTGCAAAATGCCATTTTACGTTTGTATGGTCCACAGGGCGGGAATCAAGTTGAAGAATTTCGCCTGAAATCATATTCATTCGAGAACTTGCAAGCCTGGTTGGATGCGCCGGATGAAAATCAATTTGTGGCAGATGATTTAGACAACGCCGACTGGGTGGTGGTTTCCATCACAGATGCATCGCGCAACCAGCCTGCATTGATCAGCCGTCTCTTCCGCGAGCGCCCAACTTTGCTGCTCAACAAGCAGTTGATCCTGTTCTCGTTTGGCGCGCCATATTATTTTGATACCACCACTCTTTCACGCTTTACAGCCTATTACGCACTTTATAGTAAACAACCACAATTCGTGGATGTGGCTGTGCGGCTTTTGTTCCAGGAATTATCCCCTGCAGGCGCTTCGCCGGTATCTGTGCCAGCAATGGGGTATGAACTGATCGATGTGACCTCACCCAGCCCGATCCAGATCATCCCGATCTTTCTGGACCTTCCGCCTGTTCCTACAACCCCAAATGCAAGCGTCCCACCCGAAGCGACTCTAACCCCGCTCTTCAGCATTGGTGATACCATATCAATTCGCACTGGTGTTATTAAAGACCATAATGGCAACGCGGTCCCCGATGGGACAGTAGTTCGCTTCTCCATGTTGTTAACTGGGGAAGGGGGCGGCATTCTACAGCAAGTTGAATCTGTGACCACAGATGGTGTAGCGCGTGCAGCTTTTGGGTTGGATAAACCAGGTCTTTTGGAGATCCGTGTTGCCAGTGAACCTGCAGTGATATCCGAAGTATTGCAATTGGATGTTTCGCAGACAGGTGCGGTAGCCGTGACAGTGGTTGTACCGGAACTGACGCAGTCTTCAGTACCAACGCCCACACCAGAGGTTGAAGAAATACCAGATACTTTTGTGACTCAGGAAGGGTACCCGCGGGTCTCTGCCTGGTCGCTTGCCATGTTGTTCGTGCTGCTCGGTTCAGGCGCTTTGTATGTCATTGCTTCGCGTTTTGTCAAACGCACCTCCGCTACCCGCTGGGCATTGGGTATGTTATTGGGTGGACTGTTTGCCTACAATCTAATGGCATTCGGCTTTTTCAACCTGCCGGAGTGGCTTTTGGAAGCGGGAATATCAGGCGTGATCTACACCACCATCACAGGTCAATTGTTGGGGTTTGCTGGCGGCTGGGTTTGGTCGCGCATTGGAAAATAGTACCATCAACTCATTCTGTTTCTTGTGTTCAGTGATAACATTTAAAAGGTTGAATTTACAAGGTTAGGAGATATGAATGGAATCCAACAGCAAAGCTGGAAAAAATAAAGTAATCAAAGCGAAACAACCTCCAATCCTGTTCGATAAAACACAGTCGATCATCGCGGATCTGACCAAAAAACTGGGCGGCACGCTCGTAACATACTTCAACAATCCACGCGGCGCGGTGTGTCATGATGATGTTTTGGCATTGTTCGAACTACTCGAACAGATCGGAAAGCAGGAAAAGATCTACCTATTTATTAAATCCAGCGGCGGCAATGGACAAGCCTCACTGCGGATCGTAAATCTTCTGCGCCAGTATTGCGATGAAGTCATTGCGGTTATTCCGCTGGAATGTGCTTCTGCAGCGACCATGATCACCCTTGGTGCAAATGAAATTCACATGGGACCGATGGCGTATCTCACATCCGTGGATACTTCGCTTACACATGCGCTTTCGCCCATCGACCGTGACAACGATCGTGTCAGCGTCAGCTTGGATGAATTGAACCGTGTCGTGAAACTGTGGCAGGACCAAAGATCCGATTCGAACGAGAACCCTTATCAGCAACTCTTCCAACATGTGCATCCGCTCGTGATCGGCGCAGTGGACCGGGCTGAGTCCCTTTCCATTATGTTGTGCAAAGAATTGCTCGCCTATCACATCAAAGAAGAGCAGGTTGCCGAGAAGATCGCCTCCACGCTCAACTCCAAATACCCTTCGCATGGATACCCCATCCTTTTCGAAGAAGCACATCGCATTGGCTTGAAGGTCAGCCATCTTTCGCCGGAGATCAACTCGCAGCTGCTTGAACTCAACGAGCTCTACAGTGAAATGGGTCAGCGTGCCACGACAGACTTCGACGATACCCACGCACATGGCAATGAGATTCTCAACATCTGGGAATCGACCGATGTGCTGGTGTATTACCAACAAGACAAAGACTGGTTCTACCGCACCGAAGAGCGACGCTGGATCTCGCTCAACGACAATAGTAGTTGGCGGCGAATGCACAAAAAAGGCAACAAAGTGGAGAAATCCATCCTTCATATTTCTTAAGGTTTTGAGGCACAGTTCCCCGCTGTGCCTCTTTTATTCAAGGGGGAGGGGAAAAATCAACTCGTTGCAAAACCTGTACAAAACCTGTGCATTGCGCTATAATGCCGTAACTCGAAAAGGTAAATATGGCAAAAAACATTCAACTCAAATTTAACGACCAAGCCCCCGATATAACGCTTTTGGATGGCGCTGGCAAGCCTGTGCAACTTTCCTCGCTTTGGAAGAAGCATGTTGTTGTACTCGCCTTCACCCGCCATTTTGGATGCCCGCAATGCAAAGAGATGGTGGACCAGCTGATCGATGCGCATCAGACTCTGACCGATGCCGGGTTGCTGCTCGCGATCGTTTCTCACGCCTCACCCGAGTCTGCCAAGGCGTTCTGCGATCAGCGCGCTCCCAACGCCTTGTGTCTCGCCGACCCAGACCGCAGCGCTTACAAAGCCTATGGCCTCTACCGCGGCACACTCTGGCAGACCATCCTCTCGCCAAATATTTGGAAGTCCAACCGCAGGCTGGCGCGGCAGAAGGGCATTAAACCTGGTGTGCCGCTTCCCGGACAGGACGCCTATCAAATGTCCGGCACCTTTGTCATCGGAATGGACGGCCGCATTCGCCTGCCGTATTACTACGAAGATATCGCCGATCATCCTCCCGTGGACCTGCTCTTACATGGCATCATGGGAATGGATTGGAAGAAACCATTCGACTCAAAACCGTTGGTCTAGGAAGTGATCAGAAATGAATAGTATTTTTATAGCAACCTATCTGGCTCTCAAAGAGGTCATTCGCAACCGCGGACGTTTCTTGATGGTCGCGTTGGTGATCGCATTGATCACCGTTTTGGTCTTGTTCATTGCTGCGCTTGGTGAAGGTCTTTCAGATGCGAACCGGCAATATGTTGCCAATCTCGATGCGCAATTGATCGTCTTTCTCGAAAAGTCAGATTACAGCATTACCGCCAGCCGTTTGGAAACGAATACCGTCAAAGCTGTTCGCCGGTTGGATGGTGTGGCAGATGCCGGACCGATCTACACCTCGAATTCAGAGATCGTCTCTTTGCCAGAACCGCTCAAGATCTCCATGCTTGGTGTGGAAGCTGAAAAGCCTGGTATGCCGCCGCTTGTGGATGGTCGTTATTTCCGCGGTGGGGAAGCACGTGAAGCCGTGATGGATATGAGTGTGGCACAGCGCACTGGTTTGCAGATCGGCGATGAGATCGAAATTCGCTCTACGCAAGGTACAGAAGATGAGTTCTACAAATTGAAGATCGTTGGGCTTGTGGATAAACAAGCATATTTCTTCCAACCGACCATCTTTGTCCCTGCTGCCACGTGGGAGTTGATGCGCCCTCAGCCGGAAGCGGATCTGAACAGTGATACTCCTTACCCGAATATTGTGGCTGTCAAATTGGAAGACCCCACCCAGGTTGAGGCAATGAAGCTTCTGCTTGTGGAGCGTGTGCCAAATATCGAAGTGGCAGATATCGAAACTACCATCAACAATATTCCCGGCTACACCGCCCAGCAGGGAACGGTTCAGACTCAGGCTGTCTTTACCTTGCTGATCGGTATTCTGGTCATTGGCGGCTTTTTCCAAATTCAAATTTTGCAGAAGGTACCGCAGATCGGTGTGTTGAAAGCCATTGGCTCATCGAATTATGTGGTTGGGCTTTCGGCAGTTATTCAGATCATAATCGTCACCGCCATGGGCGTGGGCATTGGCGCGACCCTTAATTATCTGTTCTCGCTTGGTTTGCCTCCCACCATTCCGCTCGCGTTCAATGGGACTCGTTCGTTGTTCGCCATTGTTCTGCTGCTCTTCATCGGTCCGTTGGGCGGATTGGTCTCCATCATTTATGCTGTTCGTATCGAGCCGCTCAAGGCTCTCAGGTTAGGGTAGAAAATGTCAGATGTTGCATTGGAAGTTCGTGATCTAGTGAAATCATTCTCGCTTGATGGTGCAACCATCAACGCGGTGGATCAAGTTTCGTTTCAAGTAAAGTTCGGCGAATTCGTGGCTCTGGTTGGTCCCAGTGGTTCCGGTAAGACGACCATGCTCTCCATTCTTGCCGCCCTGCTTACGCCCACCAGCGGACAAGTCCTCATCGATGGGCAGGACCTCTCCAAGATGAGCGAAAAAGAACGTGTCAAACTGCGCCGTGAAAAGATCGGGTTTACTTTTCAGTCAAATAACTTGATTCCGTATCTTTCTGCCCGCGAGAACGTAGAATTCATGCTGCGTCTCAACGGCAAACTTGACCATGCCAGCCGGATCCGTTCGGATGAGTTATTGGCACGTCTTGGTCTGGCGGAACGCTTGCACAATTTGCCTGCTCAAATGTCTGGCGGTCAGCAGCAGCGTGTGGCGATTGCCCGTGCTCTTATCCACAACCCTGCGCTCGTACTAGCGGATGAACCCACCGCCTCGCTCGACACCGAGCGTGCTTTCCAAGTCGTTGAAACCTTTGCCAACCTCATCCACGAAAATGGACGCGCTGGCATCATCGTCACTCACGACTTACGCATGTGCCAATTCGTGGACCGCGTGCTGCAAATGCAAGATGGCAAACTCGTCCGCGTGTATGAGACCAAGAAAGAGATCAAAGATCTGGTAAGCGCTGCAGTACATTAAGTTTTAGTTATACATCAAGACGGGTCGACATTAGAATTCAAGAATCAAAAAGGCATCCAGAAATTTCTGGATGCCTTTATTGTTTACTAACTTCTGGCTCTTATGCAGTTTCCAAGTAGCGCTGAATTTCAAAGTCCGTTACGCGCAGGCGGAACTCATCCCATTCTTCCCACTTGGCGCGCATGTAAGCCTCGAACAGGTAATCACCCATGGCAGCCTTGAGGACTTCATTCTTCTCCAATTCCTTCAAGGATTCAGCCAATGAGCCGGGAAGTTCGGTCACGCCCAACTTGGCACGTTCTTCCTTGTTGAGGTGATACAGGTTGATGTTGTTCAAAGGCTTGGACACCTTCATGTTCTTGTCGATGCCATCGAGCGCGGCAGCAAGCATGACGGTGAACGCCAAATACGGGTTGGACGACGGATCGGGGAAGCGCAATTCAGCGCGGACCGCCTTGTCGCGTCCTTCGGTGTAGCGTGGGATGCGAATGAGCGCTGAACGGTTCTGCTGAGCCCAACCGATGTACACAGGTGCTTCATAGCCCGGAACCAAACGCTTGTAAGAGTTTACGGTCGGGGCGACGACACCAGCAAGAGCACGGGCATGTTCGAGCTGACCAGCGATGAAGGAGTATGCCAACGGGGATAGGTGAGCTTCATCCTTGGCATCGAAGAAAAGGTTGTTGCCGGTCTTTGTATCGAACAAAGACTGATGGCAGTGCATACCAGAGCCGTTGATACCGTATACAGGCTTGGGCATGAAAGAAGCGACGAGACCATGTTGGGCAGCGATCGCCTTCACCGTGTACTTAAGCGTCAGGACGTTATCCGCAGCCTTGAGCGCGTCCGCGAAGCGGAAATCAATTTCATGCTGACCGAGCGCAACTTCGTGATGACCGACTTCCACGTCGAGTCCCATCTGGTCGAGGGCATCCATCAACGCAGTGCGGACGACAACGGCTTCATCGAAAGATGAGAAATCGAAGTAACCGCCCAGATCGTGGGGGACAGGGTGTACGCCATTGG
>JBEBCV010000134.1:0-3922 GCA_041157505.1 Chloroflexota bacterium
GGGGCTGAATTGCAGATGGTGGTGTAATCTTTCAGCGAAGCCATCTTGCTATACTGGTCACGGTTCTTTGTGGCGACCCAACCAATGCGCAAGCCTGCCAAACCGTAGGTTTTTGATGTTACGCCAAGTGAAGCAGCATGGGCGCCATAATCTACCGCGGCAGGGAGCCGGTCTGCGGGGTCATATTCTGATTCGCGGTAGACTTCGTCTGAGAAAAGGAGTATTTTGTTCTCTTTGGCAAATTGATTAAGAGCATCATAGTCTGATCGAGACATTAGATAGCCTGTAGGGTTATGCGGCACATTGACCACGATTGCTTTGGTCGATGAACGCATGAGGTGGCGCAATTCGTCCAGATCCAATGCCCAGCCGTTCTCTTCGCGAGCACGCCATGGGCTGACCATGCACCCAATTCCCTTTGCCACTTCGCTCAATGCTTGGTAATGCGGCGAGTGGACGATGACATGGCCATTCTCTTTCAACGATGCCATCATAAATATATAAATGGCTTCATTCGCCCCGGTGAAGACCAATACATCTTCCGCCTGGGTGGTTGAATACATCCCAGCGATCTCTTTTCGCAAAGCAGGGCTACCCTGCGACTCGGTGTAACCCAGCCATTGGTTATGGAACCGCTCCATTGCACCATCTTCAAGATTTAGCAAATCTGCAATGGATATGGATTCACAATCGGAAGAGCAAAGTAAATACTCTGTATTGAACTCGTATTTGGCGAAGTAGCGCTCAAGCTTAAAGGGAGAGAGTTGCATGGCTATATCCAGTGAACCGATTTAAATTACAGCAAATAGTTTTATTTTTTGTGTATTACATGATACAAAATTAAAGTACTACTTCAAAGCACGCTTGACATCGCGGTAATGAAGTTGATTGTGCAGGTAAAGCATCTTCACCATCTCGCGGATAACCGTTTCACCCAAAAACGGGTGCCGACCTTTGATCTCCAGGTCTTCGTCTTTCAATCCACTTACCCATTGCACCGAATCAGCGCGGACCTGTTTGTATTGCTCCAGCAAGTCGGCAGGCGGCAAATCTTTGGTCTTATCCTGCTGGGAGGCGTTGTATCGGTCAATGGAGAAATCGTCTGCGGCGCCTTCACCGGTGGTGCGGATGCGCTCAAAGAGTTTGACCAATCCTCGTTCTGAAGTCACAAAATGCGAGAGCACATTGCAAATGCTCCATGTCGTTCCTTCGGTGTACACCTCATTTGTCCACTGATCTTCCTTCAATTCGGAAAAGAATGCAACCATTCGTTCTCCTTCGGTTTTTAGCTTCTCAGCAAGTTCAGTGATTTCAGACATGGTAGGTTAACCTCCGATAATTTTAAGGAAAAACTATGGTGTACTTTCGTAAATGGCATAATTGATCGAGCGTTTGCCAGTGGTTGGATAGAAGTAATCTCTAAATTCAGAAATACGATTCACCAACCGTGAGCTATCTTCAAAATCAGGGCGCACATAGTAATAGTGCGTATCGTACGGGCTGTCACCAAATACTGCAGCAAGAATATAACCATTCTCTTCTGCATACGTCTTAAGCAAGATCGTCATGCTAAACCAGCGTTGGGCGAGGTTGGCATCTGTCAATTTTGGCGGCACCAAGGGTGAATAATAATCATGGAACATGATGATCTCTGGTTTGTATTTATCCAAATACTCCACCGTGATCGAACCATTGTGCGCAATGAACTGGTCATTCAAACCCCATGTGTCAATGGCATTCCAGCCAGAATAATACGGCAACAAACCTGCCTCAGTCACCGCCATCACATATCCTTTATCGCGGAATTCTGAAAGCATTTGCGCCATTTCCAAACGACCATCTCGTTCATAGGGTCGATCACAGGCTTGTTGATACAACGCGAGGAAACAATTTTGGAACCAGGAATAATAGACCAACCCAGCAGCTAACCCAAACAAGGCGATGAAGTACACGGCTCTTTCGCGGATTTGAAGTTGATTCAGTCCATCGAACTTAAATCCACGCACTAGCGGAATCCACGACAAGAGCATCAGCGGTACGGTCGCATATTGAAAGCGCGCGCCATAATTCATTTCATCTGAAATCAACCCAAATGCCGCCGCAAACCCGAAGATGGGAATCATATAAGCAATGGTCTGTTTGATCGTTTCATTCGATCTAAAACCAAGAATGAAAGCAAAGACCATCGGCAAAGACAACCGCAGCATATTGAGCATGGAAGCATCAAAAGTTTGCCAAGACCAACCACCTTCCCCCTTTTTGTAAAATGGGTTTGGAAGCGGGTAACCAAAATAATTCCAACGCCAAAGGAAGTACGAACCACCTAATGTCAAGAAAACGAATCCAAATATCACGATGATGGATATGGAGCCTTTGAGCCCGCGCATGACGATGATGGCAAGAAGCATCAACGAAGCGAGGATGACACCTTCAGGACGGATCAGCCCAGTGATGAGTCCGCTGAGGGCGAAGGCGAGCGAAAGCCACCAGCGTGGATTCTCTTCCTTCATCAGGAGCAAGCCCAGGGTCCATGTAGAGGCGGCGGCAAGGGCAAAGAAAGGTGTCCCAAAGTAAGCGGAGACGTAGGAAAGACCCGTTCCAACTGCGAGATAAAGTCCGCTTAAAAATGAAAAAGGAATATTGCCATTATGAATGCGGCGATTTGTCCAATAGATGACGAGAATTGTAAGTAGATGAGAAGCAAATCCAATACCGCGCACTGCCTGCCCTACTGTCAGCCCAAGCTTTATCAACCCAGCGGCAACGACCATGAAAAGAAAATCGGTAGCTCCATCTACAGGAGCTTCGCCAATATTCCACACAATGCCGTGTCCGCCTGCGAGATGCTGAGAGTAACGCATGATCATGGCAGCATCTTCGAATGGTGGAATATCGAAGTTTATGTGATTGAAAGCATAATAAAGAGCCGAAAGAAGAAGCAAAACGGAAACAAGGATATCTGGAAGAAGTTTTTTGAAATTCATCAGGATTATGGCAGAATTGGGAAAATATGATTTTTAGATCAACGAATAGCCGCCATCAACGACAATGGTTTGCCCGGTAATATACTCATTTTTGATTAGAAATTCGAGAGTCGAGGTGATCTCGTCGAGCGTTGCGGCGCGTTGAAGCGGAAGTTTTCTAACAAGCTGATCCCATTGTTCAGGCGTTACAACGCCAGAAGGAAGAACGAGCCCAGGCGCAATGGCGTTGACACGAATCCCTGGTGCAAGTGCGCGCGCCAACATTTTTGTCAAAGACTCCAGCCCGGCTTTACTGACTGTGTAAGATGGGTAACGACTCCAAGGTTTTTGCGCACCAATATCAGAGATATTAACGATCAACCCACCCTGGCTCATGCGTTTGGCAGATTCTTGGGCAATGAGAAATGGAGCGCGAAGGTTAAGGTCTAGAGCTTTATCCCATTTGTGACGATCCAGATTACGCGGATTTCCCACCGGCATCACTGCCGCAGAATTTACGACCACTTTGAGTGGCAGATTAAATTCATCGACCATTGAAAATAAGAATTCCATCTTTTCAGGCATCGTTAAATCTGCCCGAATAGGCAGGCAGTCCACGCCTAAAGCACGGATCTCCTCGGTCGTTTTCTCCGCCTCTGTCACTGAGCCGCGATAATGTAAGGCGATCGAATACCCCATTTTGGCAAGGGTCAAGGCAAATGCTTTGCCGAGACGGTGGGCAGATCCGGTTACAAGGGCAAGGGAGTTTGCAGGCATGAATGAATTGTAAACGAAAACTTGCCTTGAATTTTACTTCGAGGCAAGTTTTTATTAATCAGGTATAATCGCGGTCACGCCCCAGTAGCTCAATGGATAGAGCGCCTGACTTCGGATCAGTAGGTTGTGGGTTCGACTCCTGCCTGGGGCGCCTATTTATTTAAGGCAGTAGAATTCTCTTT
>JBEBCV010000135.1:0-10445 GCA_041157505.1 Chloroflexota bacterium
CGCCCCATTTTGGCGTCGATGTCGCGGTCCCACCACATGTTGAGGAGGGTACTGCCCGCAATGGCAAGAAACAATGAGACGGAAAGCTGCAAAATGGTGGAAATATTGAAGACGGGGCAACGAGCGCTCATATAGCCTGCCAGACCCGTGGCAAGCAGAAGACCAGATTGCGAGGGTTTGGTCAGAGACCAGAACATTGCAAATTTTGATGTAGGAACAGAATCCCTGGTGGACATGATTTCTCCTCGAGTTGGATTGCAGACAAAAATTATCTAAAATTTCCGCGAAGTATACCTGTCTGCAATCATCCCTGTCTATGTGATGAATTTCTTAATCTTTGGCAGACGATAAACCATAGACCATTGACCATTTTCTATTGTCTATCGTCCATGGTCTATCGTCCTACCTCACACAGCGGAAACCAACTCCGGGGCTAAAGTAAGTGGGCGTGGCGTTGTTGCGAACCCACACGCGAAGGTCCATGTCGTAGGTGTCTTTTGAGCCGCCCCGCATAAAGCGGTAGTGCATACCCTCGTACACGTCGCCCGTCCATTGCCAGACGTTGCCCGCCATGTCGTACAGTCCGTAAGGCGAGGCGGAGTCTAGTGTTTGGTAGCCTTCGTAATCCATGCCATTGTAGAAACCAACCGGGCTGGTGCGCGAACCGAACGAGGACATATCTTCGAACGGGTCGCGGCTGGAATAGAAATTGGCGTTCTCGCGAGAGATCTCCCAACCCCAGGGGAAAGGACGAGCATCGGTGCCGCGTGCTGCCTTTTCCCATTGGATCTCAGTGGGCAGGCTGGCTTCATAATAACCGCAATAGCCCCAGGCACCAAACCATGTCACCGAGGTCATTGGGTGATTTTCATAGCCAGGTTGAACAGAGAATTGGCTGCCATCGAATTGGATGCGTTGGGATGGGTCGTTCAAGGGGATGAAGAGCCAATCGCCCGCTTCTATCTTTTCTTCATGCTTGACTCCTCGAAACTCATCGCCTGGGTAAAAGCCGATAACTTGTTCGCCATCCATTTTGACGTAACCATTGGCGAGTGCTGCATTGAGGAAGTCCGCGTATTGCTGGGTTGTCACATTGGTGACCATGATCTCAAAGGTGGGTGTAAATTCCACTTCGTTGAACTGACCAAAGAAGAATTCACCTTCGGTTACTTCGACCCATTGCGTTGGGTCAATGCCTGTGTCGTAGGTGGGCATGGGAGCGTTTAAGTCTACGGGGGCGCATGAGGCGAGGAGCGCCATCAACAGGCTGAGGTTGAGAAAGAGGCGTTTCATTTCATCACCTCCTGTGCGAGCTCATGCTCCATTTCTTCGGTCCAACGTCCCTTTGGTTTGAAAAGGTCAGTAAGACGCCAGACCATGACGATGGCAAGTAAGACGAGCAACATACCAAGCCCAAAATCGATGGCATACATCAGTCCGTTGACGAGTGGTTGTTGTTCAGCTTCGCTGATGAAAAGGCGTTTCATTTCAAAAACCGTTACTGCGCCGAGCGCAATATCCGAAAGGAAAATGATGCCCCAGCCATATAGTTGGCGGACCTTGCCTTTCAGCCCGAGCATATCGCCATAATACATGAGGATGATCGTAGCAATGATGGCGGAGAGCGCGTGCCAGTGACCTGTCAATTCGATGCGCTCTTCACGCGCAGGCCACACACGGAAGATTTCATCCAGTTTGACCGCCATGAAGATGCCGATGCCGCTGGTGGTGAAATTCATGAACAGCATCTGCCAGGTTGGACCAAACTTGAGCGGGTCATTCACCATTGCGCCAAGTTTCTGCAGGATGGTGGGGTGGGGGATATGGGCAGTGCCGTCTTTGATGAGTTTGCTCCAGTTCCAGATTAGCAGGAAGAGTGCTGCCAGCATGGAGGGAGTCGCACCCACGTAGATGATCATGTGCGCTACAGGCTCGAGCGGTGTGACCACACCCCACACGCCGAGGTTGAGCACGATACAACCGAGGATCATCAAAGGCATGGCGACCTTATGCCATCCACCTTTGAAATTTAGCCAGCGTCCAATGATGAGCGTGAGCATGATGCCGATCAGCGCCAGCATGATATGCAAGTGACCGATGACCGAATATTCCATCACGCTTTTTTCTGGGTAACGGATGACGTTTTCTGCAAGGAAGGTTTCGAAGCCGTGCCCATAATAAGAACCGGGAACTGCCCCAAACAGTGATGACAAAACCGTGGTAATCGCTGTAGTGAAGAAGGCAACCCGTTCGAGGTTAAGTCCGCTTTTGGTGCGGGCGTAATCTTTGTCGGTGATGTAATACTCTTTATCCCAGGGCCAAAGCGCAATGCAAAGCAACACACCTGCAAAGAAGATGAGTGAAAGCCCGGTGATATACAGTCCGTGGAATGCCCAGTTATGACCGAAATATGCAAATCCCATTCCAAAGGTCATGGTTAAGATGTAGCCAACGGTGATGAGCATGTTGACCGCGGTCTTGTAGAAGGCTTTCATTTTCAACAGACCAGTCACCATGTAGGTTTCAATGGCGATCACACCCATGGCAATGGAGTGATACAGGATGATGATGCGTCCTTCACGCTCGGCTTGTACAATGTCCATGCCGAGGGTTTTGATCACCCAGTCGCGCACGCCCATCTCTGCCATTGGTCCCGAGAGCATGCCCCACATGGCAGTGACCATCGAGATCATCGCGATGGCAACGAGGATGAGTCCTTTGGTGGAACCAAAGAGATAACTCAAGCGTGTTTTGATAAATTGCATACGGATACCTCCGATAGGGAAGTGCGTCTATTTATTGTGAATTATTACACAAATAGGCTCTTAATTACTATGACATAAATCACACTTCTGACGAGCGCCCACATGGGCAACGCCTCAAACTGGACGGTTTGCCTGCCTCGTAGATCCCGGGCTTGTATTACGCAGAAGCATTCCACGTATCTATCATTTTTCGTGTCGATGGCAGCAACAAATATATGACCAACACTGTACTCATGAGTGGGGCAGGCAGGAACATTGAGAAGCGATGGACTTCGAAAAATGCATTGTGCAGCCCAAGCGGATACCCCGCCAGCATTGACATCGTCCCGGCGAACATGCCCACAGGGATCGCCCAAGACTTTTTCAGTAATGCTCCAAAGATGAACATTGCCCACGCGATCGCACCCCACCAACTGACCTGTTGTGTCATCACATACATGCCATTCCAGAATGGGTCATCGTGTGAAGTCGTGAATTTTGCAATGGGTGCTACACCATCAATGAAGGTCAACACATATGCAAGACCGGCAATGAAAGTAAGTGTGATGATTTTTTTGTCCACACCGCCAATGAGCAGCATGCCAAACCAAAGAACAAGTCCCAGCCCAAAGACGATCAGTGTCGGTCCAGGCATGTCGCTGTCCATGGCAGGAATGGCGGGGAAGAAGCCCACCAATAATTGAATGGTGGCGGCAACAGCACCCCAGAACCATGCCCACTTTTCCTTGTGAATGAAGCCATACAACACTGCTGCCCAGATCGCAGCAGACGCTGTGCCAACCCAACCTAGCACCGCAAAAGTGATACGAACAGACATGGCTTCGTCCATGCGGTCTGCGGCGGTCTTGGCATTGATCAAAAGGTTGTATTGGCTGGCAAGCAGGTAAAAAGCAATTATTCCTGTCAAAATGCCAACAATAGACAAGACAAGCCCAAGGGTACGGTTATTTTTCATGTCGATCTCCTTTTTGTGAAATCTATCACAGAATAAAAGGCGGGTCTTTGACTTAAGGCAAATCCAGCGTACAATGACTAAGGCAGTAAATGAATACAAATCCCCTCTCTCAGAATCAGGTTTTCTCACATCTATCTGAAATAGAACTGGGAAAAATGCTCGCCTCCGCCCAGCCCCGCCATTTCCGCACCGGCGAATGGATCGTTCATCATGGGGATGTTTGGTCCAACCTGTTTTTCATTCAAAAAGGGCAGGTAACTGCCATTAAAGAATCACCAGAGGGGCGCAGTCTCACGCTTGCAACTTTTGGCAAAGGCGAGATATTTTGGGGTCTGGCTTTTTTTCTCGAAAATGCCCCCATGCCTGCTGCTCTGCGAGTGACTGAAGAGTGTGAGCTCTTATTGTGGTCACGCGAAACTTTATTGCCACTTATTATGGAAAATGGAAAATTATCCTGGGAACTGTCACGCCTGGTCATTCAGCGTGTGCAATTTGCCAGTGAGATCGTCGAACAACTGGCATTCCAGCCTCTGACCGGTCGCATTGCCCGTTTGTTGCTTGAACAATTTCCCACCGATCAAAGTGTCGTCCATCGTCATTTGACCCTCGATGAAATGGCATCAAGAGTGGGCACAACTCGTGAGATCGTGTGCCGCATTCTGTATCGGTTTGCAGAACAAGGGGCGATCCAGATCAATCGCACCGAGTTCACATTTTTAGATCGAAATCTCCTCGAAGAACAAACCCACCGAAGTCAATCTGCCTGATCTTGCAGTATCATTTCGACCCCTGATGCCAAAATCTCAATAAAAATGCTATTCCTTTATAACTTTGTTGAAACCTAAACAGAGTATATAATCCCTGCCCATCAACATTATGTTCTCGAATTTTAAGTGGTCTCCCTTTTATGTATTTAAACTCCGAAATGGAGGACCTATTTCGTCCCTTCAGGATTGGCGAATTCAGGTATTGGATGGGATCTTAGGCGGGATATTTATTTTATGGCTGGCAGCATTGGTGGGGGGGATCAATAATGTACTCATTGAATATCGAGACAGCGGGTCACTCATTAAGAATTCAGACTCCATAGCTCTACTTACTATAACGGTTTATGTTGTATCCACTGCTCTCCTTGCTTTTATCACTTTCAACCGTAAACTGAAATTTAAATTACGTGCAGGAATACTGCTCCTTACACTTTATGTTTTGGGGACGATCGGTATGTTGCTGACCTCATTTAGTGGGGATGGCAGAATCTTTTTGTTTGCTTTTGTGATCCTTGCAGGAGTATTTTGTGATCTGCGCGTCAGCTTAACCGCATTTTTTATTACGGTTCTTACATTGATCGTGATCGGTTACCTTCAAATTTCTGGTACGTTGACCGTCCCGCCGGAATGGCAGGTTAATGCGGCGTTACCCGGCGCATGGATCAGCGGCGGGATCATCCTGATCTTTTTAAGTATTGCAATATTGATCTCGATCTCGTATCTGTTGCAGGCACTTGATAGCAGCCTGGTCAATGTTCGTCAGGCACTTCAACGTGAGCAGCGGCTTAGCCAGATCTTGCGCACTGTAAGCGAAGTGAATCAACTGACGACCCGGGTTAAAGACAAACAAAGTTTGCTTCAAGGAGCATGCAATCTGCTTAAATCTGATAGGGGATATGCTTTTGCATGGATCGTTTTGATGGGAGCAGACAAGTCATTGAGATTGGGAGCTTATGCTGGGGATGATGTGAATGAAAGTAAATTCAATTTTGAATTTGGTGACCAACTATCTTCCCCTGCTTGTATTGAAACTGCGATCCGTACAAGAAAATATGTTCATGTGGTACCTTCTGAAGGTGAAGACGCTTGCAAGGCATGTCCACGCAGGGTAAATCACCCTAACCGTACTGCGATCGCTTTGCCGCTTCTTCATCACGACCAGGTTCTTGGCGCCTTGGTGGTGGATTACGATGACCCTTCTTTAGTGTTCGATGAACAGGAGATCTCCCTGCTGCAGGAATTGGCAGATAACCTGGCATATGCCCTTAAAAATATAGAGGCTTCAAAACGGTTGAATGTATATGCCAGCCGCCAAAGATTCTTGAACGAAGTGAATCAAATGGCATTGACCGCTGTTGATCTGGATTCGATGATGGAAGGGTTTGTTTCCAAACTAAAAGCAGAGCTAAATGCAGATGATTATTACTTCATCTTATGGGATGAATCCAAAAATGGTCCTTCAAAGTATATCGGTTCGGAAAGTGTGCAAAAGGCACTGCAAGAATACCCATCTTTACAACCAGATGACAGGTCTTTCAGCCGTTCGATCCTTGATGAAGGACGGGTATTGGCGATCACCGATATTAAGAATACGCCCTATATCAGCCCGCATCTGGCTGAGGACTTTGAAGCGAGATCTGCCATTGGGTTGCCATTAATCGCTGCAGACCGACGATTGGGTGTACTGGTATATGGATACCGGGAGTCACACATCTTCACTGCAGAAGAAATGGAACTGGCGGAACAGGCTTCCTATCAATTTGCGCTTGCGGTTCTAAAAGTGATACTCAATGAAGAAACAAGGTTGAAAGCCGCAGAGCTTGAACAACTCTATTCGTCTGCCAAGGATATGGCATCCAGTTTGTTGGATTCGACTACCTTGCTGGTCAAGTTCGCCCGTCACATGACTGAGGCGCTGAATGTGACGAGCACAAATATCACATCATTTAATCACGCAACAAATCGAATGAAGGTCGTAGCAGAATATTGGAGTGAATCAGCAGCACCAGGTGAGATCCAATCGGATCTGGGGGTTGAATACACATATGAAGATTATGCGACCGTAATGCATGCCATGATGCAGGGGAAGGAGATCGTCGTTCATGCGAATGATAAAGGGATCACTCATGCTGAACATGAACAGTTTCTGTCATATCAAATTAAAAGCATGATGTTCGTGCCGATCATGTCCCGTGGTCAATTGTTGGGAACCGTTGAGATCTGGGAAAGCCGCAAGCATCGAGATTTCTCCCAGGCAGATATTCACCTGGCGTTGGCAATGGCGAGCCATGCTGCCAGTGTGATCGAGAGCGCTAAACTCTATGAAAAGATGGAACGGCATGACTCGTTCATCCGCGCCTTGTTCGAGAATTCTGCAGAAGGTGTTGCTGTTTTAAGCATAAACGGAAAGTTCAACTATATTTCTCCAACCGAGGAGAGGATCCTTGGTTACGACGTGCAAACAACCAAAATCCAGAATTATCTTGACGTGGTGCACCCGGCTGATGCATCCATTGCTCGATCAGCATTTCAGACATGCCTTCGCAACCCGGGTGAACTGATCTTGGCTGAATACCGTGCAAAACATCAGGATGGCAGTTGGCGTTATTTGGAAGTTTCCATGAAAAACCTTACCAACGATCCAAATGTGGGTGGGGTGGTCGCGAATTTCAGAGATATTACTGAACGTAAACAGACTGCCATGGCGCTGGAGCAACGGGAGGCGCATTTCCGTGCATTGATCGAAAACTCTGCAGAAGGTGTTGCCATACTGGATAATCAAGGAAAATTAACCTACCTTGCCCCGGCAGAGAAAGACCTCTCTGGGTATGACCCTGAAGAACTGGTTGGTACCAGTGTCTTCGATAAAATGCATCCAGAAGACGCAGAACGTTTGCGAACAATATTTGTAGAGAGTTTGAATATACCGAGTCGGGCTGTTTCATTTGAATATCGTGCCAGGCATAAGAACGGTGAATGGCAGTATTTCGACGCTACAGGGAATAATCTGCTGCATGACCCAAGTGTGCAGGGAATTGTTGTTAATTACCGCAATATCACAACGCGTAAACAGACAGAACAAGCTTTGAAAGAAAGTCAGGATAGGCTCTTCAGTATTATTACGACTGCTCCCAATGGCATTATTGTGATCGATTCTTTTTCACGGATCGTTTTAATGAATCCCGCTGCAGAGCGGATATTTGTCTGTTCTTCATTGAAAATGCTCGGTAAAGACCTGAGTCTACTAATGCCGGAACGTTATAGGACAAGCCACCATCGCCTTGTGGAAGCCTTTGGAGACCACGGTGTTTCGAATCGCAGGATCGGCAGGTATGAAACGTTGTATGGACAGCGCACCACCGGAGAAGAATTTCCCATGGAGGCATTCATCTCAAAGTATGAGATGAATGGAGACAAGTTCTATACCGTCACTTTACAGGATATTACTGAACGCAAACAAGATGAAGACAACCTGCGTCGCAGGGCTGAAGAGCTGCAACAATTGGCAAGTGTCTCTTCAGGTTTGCGAATTGCCATGAATGTCAGCGAGATCATCCCCCTGGTTGTTCGACATGCAGTGGATATTGTCTCAGGACATTTGGGCACGATCTACTTGCTAGAAGAAGGAACAGGAAATCTTGCATCACCTGGCTGGTATTCGGTTGACAAAGGGGAGGATATCAACGCCACAGGTGAGCCGTTGTTGCGGCATGCCATGGGCAAGGGAATTACCGGGCACGTTGCAAAGACCGGCGAGATCTATATTACTGAAGACATCCATCATGACCCGATCGCCTATCTTCTCCCGGATGAAAAAGAACTACTTCGTCATGCTCATAGTGGAATTTCCCTGCCGCTTCTTTCGCGCGAAAAGGTGATCGGTGTTCTGCATATCCGGTTGACCACTGCACACACTTTTTCTAAAACAGAGATCCGCTTGCTGACAGCCATTGCAGAGATGGCGGGGAATGCTCTCCATCGTGCCACCCTTTATGAACAAACCCTTTTTCAAGCGGAAGAACTTGCTCGTGCCTACGATAGCACCCTTTCAGGCTGGGCACGTGCACTCGAATTACGTGACGAATTAACAGAAGGTCATACCCGCCGCGTGACCGAACTTACTCTTGAATTGGCACGTGCCATGAATATTCCAGAAACGGAGCTTGTTCAAATTCGGCGTGGTGCCATCTTGCACGATATCGGGAAAATGGGCATCCCTGATTCGATCCTCAACAAACCAGGTCCGCTTGCTGCGCATGAACAACGCATCATGCGAATGCATCCACAATATGCGTATGAAATGCTTTCATTCATCCCATTCTTGCAATCCGCTTTAGATATTCCCTTCTGCCATCATGAATGGTGGAATGGCGAAGGATACCCACGCGGCTTGATAGGCGAAGAAATTCCACTCTCTGCACGTATCTTTTCAGTGGTGGATGTATGGGATGCATTGACTTCAGATCGTCCCTACCGTGCAGCATGGACACCCGAACGAACGTTGAACTATTTACAAGATGGTTCCGGCAAGCAATTCGAACCCCGTGTTGTTGAAGCGTTTTTATCTCTTATAAAGAGTCGCCAGCCCTAGGTCTGTATCCAAAAGATCGTTCACTGTTTCGCGTTGTTTGATGACCTGTGCGAAACCTTCCTCCAGCCACAACACAGCCGGTCTGCGTGCGCCATTGTAATTGGATGACATACTTAAATGATATGCCCCCGCCACCGGGATGGCAATTAAGTTTCCTTCTGTGACTTTGGGCATGGGCAGATCTTCAATGACGATATCTCCAGACTCGCAATAGGGTCCTGCAATGGAGACGCGTTCGCTTCTTTCCCCGCCGACACCTGATACCTTTAAACATGAATACTTCGCCCCGTAAAGTGCGAACCGTGGGTTGTCTGCCATGCCGCCATCGGTGAGCAGCCAGGTCTTATGTCCACGCCTTTTCACAGCACCCACTCGATACACAGCAACCCCTGCCCGTGCAACAAGGCTGCGCCCTGGTTCAAGATGCAAGTGGGGGAGGTCTAATCCGCGAATGGTGCAGCCTTCGATCACAGCTTCAGCAATTCCCCTCACATAACTTTCTATGGATGGACTCGGCAATTCATCTTCGTGATATGCCACACCCCAACCACCACCAGGGCAGAAATGCCACTCGCCAGTGAAGCCGATCTCTTTTGCAAGATCCAATGCCAATTCTATGGCAGGGATTAATGGCTCTGGGTCGCGGAAGTTAGACCCTTGATGAAAGTGAATGCCTTTCAACGGCAAACTGTTTTGTTTGCAGAATTCAGCCGCTTCAAGAAGTTCTTTACGGGTCATGCCAAACTTGCTTTCGTGATGTCCCGTTTGTGTGTGGACATGATGAGTGCTGACAGATACACCAGGGAGCAGGCGAAGCCACAAATCAGGGAAATGGGTATCGGGAGTTGGAAATAGGTTTTGGATTCGATGGAGTTCGTTGAGATTATCTACAACAATGGTCGCGGCAGATTTTATTGCCGCTTTCAGATCCTTATTCGATTTATTTACCCCATGAACCAGAATGTTCTCGCGTTGCACTTCGGCTTTCACTGCGATGGCGATCTCTCCTTCACCTGTGCAATCAATGGTCAAGCTATGCAGTTGAGTCCATTGTGCGAGGGCGAGGCAGAGGAATGCCTTCCCGGCATAGGTCACAGAAGCAGGACCGGGGTAGTAAGAGGCGAGCGTGGACTTGTATTCCATCACCGCTGAGTCAAGCGTAGCGCGGTCATAGAGATAGAGCGGAGTCCCATATTGTTCTGCAAGTTGATCAAGGTCATGCCCGGCAATGCTTAGGCGGTCGTTCGAGATTTTGGATGTAATGGGGAAGAGGTTAAGTCGATTCATGTTCACTGGCAAATTTGATTTGATTCCGGCCTTGTTGTTTTGCCCGCATGGCTGCATTGTCTGCTGCGATCAAAAGGTCT
>JBEBCV010000136.1:0-4508 GCA_041157505.1 Chloroflexota bacterium
GTTTGGGTCTAGCAGGCGACCTCGTCACATTCACGGTACGCCGGAACAATGAGTTGATCGACATTCCGGTTGTGCGTGGGCGGGTTGGTGCGTGGGATATTCACCTTTCCACCATGGTGGAAATTTGGTTCGATGATCTCCGAAAGAACTGGCAGGACATGAAAAGCGAGGTCACGTTGATCTTTGGTCAGGATGACCTTGTTGCTTGTTTTGTCACCAACAATGGAACTAACTCGAAGTATCACCGCACTGCGATCTGGGGCGAGTGCAATATCTTCCGTCTTTCCGATGGCAAGATCGTTGAGTCTTGGGGCATGGAAGATGGTGTTATGCAACTCAAGCAGCTTGGATATAAGATCGCCGAGCCTGAGAAGGAGATGGCTTAGTTTTCGCTTTTCTCCAGTTTCCATAGTTCTTGCATCTCCACACTGGATGTAAGCAATTCATCCAGCGTGCCTTCGGATTCGACTTTGCCGTCTTTCAGGACGATGATGTGATCAGCGCGCCTCAAAAGCGGACGGCGATGGGAGACAACAAGGCAGGTCAGTTCGTTGCCTGCTTCAAAAATTCGCTCCCAAAGCTGACGTTCGGTTTCCACATCCAGCGCACTGGACAGGTCATCGAAGACGACCAATTCTGTATCGCGGATGAACATACGGGCGGCGGCAGTTCGTTGGGCTTGTCCGCCAGAGAGTTTGACGCCGCGTGAACCGACCATGGTTTCGAGGTCGTCGTCGAGGATCTCCAAGTCTCTATCCATCACGGCGAGTTTGGTCGATTTGTATATCTCATCATCGCTTTTGTTCAAGCCAAGCAATATGTTATTCCGCAAGGTGTTGCTGAACAAGCGCGGGACTTGCGCTGTATAGGCACATCTTGGAGGGACAAAGAAATTGCCAGCGTCTGGAATGACCTGCCCATTCCAGCGGATTTCGCCTGAGTCTGCGGGGAGAAGCCCAAGCAGGGTGCGCAGTAAGGTCGTTTTGCCAGATCCAATGCGACCAGTGATCACTGTCAGCGAGCCGCGTTTGACTTTGAGTGAAATGTCATCGATGCCGTTGACAGAATTTGGGTAGTGAAAGGTCAAATGGTCAGCAACCAGTTCGTTCAGTCGGTCTGAGGCGGTTTTGGTCGGGTAGGTTACTTCGGGCAATGGTCCTTCCAGATCCACGGAGCTATGTTCCACGAGTGCATCCAGCGGGGCATTTTCCATCAGGCGGTACATGCGTTTGACCGAGACATCCATTTGTTTGTACCGTGCCCAGAGCATGCCGCCAAAAGTAGTGAGATCGCCCATACTTTGCAGTAGATAAACGAAGAGCGAGAAATCACCCAGGGTGAAGTTGCCCGTGCGCATGGATTGACCGACAAGCACAAGAATGACGCCCGTGCCAAGAGTTGATGTGTTGCGATACAGTGAGCCTAACACTTCGTCAAATAATTTTTCGCGAATGGTCAATCTGCGGCGTTCATCATTGACCTTATGGAAGTGACCAATGATCCCTTTTTCAGCAGTGGCGATTTTCACTGCTTGTACTGCACCAAAGAATTCACCGATGAAGCCCGTTACTTTGCCCGCTGCTTGCCGAGATGCACTGCGATAATGTTCAATGCGTTTTGTGGCGATGTTGGCAACGATGCCAACAATGACCAGCGGAATGAGCGCCATTACCGTAACGGATGGACTGATCTGAGTCATCAACACGATGGCGACGGCGATGATCGCCAAGCCAACCATCACATCGTTGATGAGAATGACAAAAAGCGGAAGTTCCTGCACATCGTTTTTGAAGCGACTGAGAGCTTCACCTGCAGAGTCGGGCAGCTGCGATGCACCGGGGCGTTTGAGAATGTGCGTCAACAGGTTCTTGCGTAATAGCATGCCCATATCGGCGAAGATCGGAACGTCGGCATAGTAGAAGCCGTAGCTGGCAAATACACGTCCGATCCAGGTGGCAACAAGGAAAGCAACAACTGCCCAAATGCCGAAGGTCAATTGCGCTTCACCAGTCAGGAAATCGAAGAAGGCTTTTATGATGAGCGCGGGTGCTACCTGCCAGCAAAAGCGGATGAGTGCAACGCTGACGAGGTCAACGATCCACATCCACGGGCGAAAGCGAATGAGTTCGAACACAACTTTCCATGCGGGCAAGGCGGGGATGTTGAGGTCTTTGGGATTGAGGGTGGTTTCGGTCATAGTAAATACCTGTTTTTAAACATAAAGGGTTTTCGACGATTGACCATGGACGATATACGATAAGAGCAAGGGCAATGGTCTATTGTTTGTCGTCCATCGTCCGCTACGCTAGCACTTCTTCCAAACCCGTTTGTAGCAATTGATAAAACCTTGCGTTCGGGTCTGATGCCAGTTCTTTGCGGTTGCCGTATTCAAGCACGGAGCCGTTATCGAGGATAAGCACGTCATTGGCGCGGTGCAGCGTATCGAGTCTGTGGGCGATGATGATGGCAGTACGTCCATTCAACAGTTTGTCAATCGCGTGTTCGAGTTTCTGCTCGGTGGCAGGGTCAAGGCGGGACGAAGCTTCGTCAAGGATGACCAGTCCCGGATTTCGCAAGAAGACTCGCGTGAAGGCTAGCAATTGCGCCTCACCCGCGGACAGGGATCTTGATCCTGTTTCCAGTTCAGTATCCAGACCGTTTGGCAGGGTTCGGAACCATTCGCCGAGTTCGAGATCATCGAGGGTGGCGATGATCTTTTCGTCCGGTATTGAACGGTCGAAGAAGGTCAGGTTCTCGCGAATGGAAGCGCGGAAGAGTTGTACATCCTGCGTCACAATGGCGATGTTCTGCCGTAGCGAGTCGAGTTGAATGTCGCGAATATCCATGCCATTGACCTTGATACTGCCTTCGTTCACAGAGTACAAGTTGAAGATCAATCGTCCAAGGGTTGTTTTTCCGCTTCCGGTGCGACCCAGCAACCCGAGAACAGAACCAGGCTTGAGATCCAGAGAGAAGCGTTTGATGACAGCGTCATCACCATTGTATGAGAAGGTCACATCCTTGAATTCCAACGCGAGCGGATGTGAGTCGATCACTTTGCCGGTCTCATTCATGGTTTCAGGTTGGAATTGTTTGAACTCAGTCAAACGCTCAACACAAGCGCCGATGGTTTGGAAACTTTCGATCTCATGCGTCATGGCCCAGAACGGTTCTTCGAGCAGGTTGAGGTAATGGACAAATAAATAGACCGTGCCAACAGTAACAACGCCCAAGGTAAAGAGCCAGTATCCGCTGGTGATGGCGAGCAGAGTGCCTGTGGTGAGTGCCAAGCCCATCGCATTTTCGATGATCCAGCGTTTGAAGTGCGCACGACGATTGTGCTTGAGGATCTCGGCTTGATGGCGAAAGAGTTCGCGGATGGAGAAGCCAACTGCTCCGCTTGAGCGGATGTCTTCGGTGCCTGCCAACTGCTCTTCGATGAAACCATACATCTGACCTTCGGCTTCACGCCGCGCTTTTTGATGGGGCACAGCAATATCTTTTAACCTGCCGAGGATGCCAATGGTGAGCGCGGAGTAGACCGCGAACGCCAAGCCCACACGCCAATCTTCAATAGCGAGGGTGACGAGGATGCCAATGAGCAGAAGTCCATTCGCGATGAGATTGAGCGCAAATTGCGAGAAAAAGGTCGCCAGTTCGGTCACGTCACCGTCGATGCGTTCGATCAATTCGCCGGGTGTGTGGTCGTTGTGGAACTTCATACCAAGCTTGAGCGCATGTTCGGCGAGCTCAGCGCGCAGGGCGTTGGTGGCGGTCCATGCCACGTTTTCGCCGAGGTAGGTCACACCGATGTGGACACCTTGTTGTAGCAGAGCGATGCCGATAAATGCCGCAGCGGTCCACATGAGCTTTGAGAGGGCTTCACCAGCCAGTGCGTCGTCGATAAAGAGGCGCATGATCTGCGGGGCAAAGATTCGTAAGCCGATGCTGCCAAATAGCAGAACGGCAAGCAGGATGAACCGTCCGCGTTGAGGGCGGATGTGATTTGCGAGTAGGTTCCAGTAAGATTTGAATGAGAGGTTCATGTTTATTACCAAAA
Source organism: Chloroflexota bacterium (assembly GCA_041157505.1). Lineage (GTDB taxonomy): Bacteria > Chloroflexota > Anaerolineae > Anaerolineales > Villigracilaceae > Villigracilis. Next base: position 4,061 of record JBEBCV010000136.1, read on the forward strand.
GATTTCTTTACCGCAAAGAGCGCTAAGGGTGCCAAGTTATAAAGATTTTCTTCGCGATCTTCGCGGTCAATTTGAACAATAAAAAACACGGCGCGGGTGCGCCGTGTTTTTTAAGACACAGGAAATTGAGCCGTGATTAAACGGTCAATGGTTGGCGCACTTCGAGGTGGGTTGTTATTCGATTGGCTTTCTTATGCAGAAGATGTAACGTCATTTGAAGTGCGATCCTTTCTTTTGAGATTTAATTACCTCTTCAGTTTACATGAGAGTACGATGAGTTGTCAAGGCAATTCAAGATTTTGTTAGCCCAAAGTAGAAATGTCACCCGTTATCCAAGATAGAAATGTCCCCGCCCCGCGGGGCGGGGACATTTGCGTGGTTTTTGAAAGCACCGAATTTGCGCCAGGGATGGTCAGGAGCTGGCTTGGCATAGGCACGTTCTTTGAGA
>JBEBCV010000137.1:0-4810 GCA_041157505.1 Chloroflexota bacterium
GAGTGCAACCTGACCGCGCAGCCGTTCTATTACATGGATCCGCAGTGGAACACGGTGGCGAGTTTGATCGGCGGCGCGCCGCTGGTGATCCTGCCGAGATTCTCGCCGTCGCATTTTTGGGGCGAAGTGATTCGACATAACGTGACCGTGTTGTACTTGATCGGCACGATGCCGTTCTTTTTATTGAAGATGCCAGAGGACGCCGCTTTGGAGCGCGGGCATCAATTACGCATGATTCTGTGTTCGGGGATTCATCCGAAGTTCCATGCTGAGTTTGAGCGGCGTTGGGGTGTACCGTGGCGCGAAGCGTTCGGCATGACCGAAACGGGCGTGGACTTGATCGTTCCGCTCGATGATGCGGACAGCGTGGGCAGCGGCGCGATGGGCAGACCGATCGCCACGAAGCAAGCGCGGGTTGTGGACACGGATGGAAACGATGTGCCCGATGGCAATGTGGGCGAGTTGATCCTGCAAGGCGAGCCGATGATGATGGGCTACTGGAATAAACCCGAAGCGACTGCTGAAACAATGAAGAATGGTTGGCTGCACACGGGTGATATGGTTACTAAAGATGCGAAGGGATATTTCCACTGGCAGGCGCGCTTGAAAGATACGATCCGACGCGCGGGTGAAAATATTTCATCGGTGGAAGTGGAAGGTGTGCTGATGGAACATCCCGCTGTGAAAGTGGCGGCGGTGGTGCCTGTCCCTGATGAGTTGCGCGGCGAAGAAGTGAAGGCGTATATCGTATTGAAAGTAGGTCACACACAGGAAGATACACCACCTGAATCTATTTTGGATTATGCGCGCGAGCAGTTGGCATATTTCAAAGTGCCACGATTTATTGAGTACGCCGATGATCTGCCGCGCACACCATCGGAACGAGTGGAGAAGCATAAGTTGGTGAAGATGAAAGCGGATCTGCGCGCGGGAAGTTACGACGCGGTTGACAAGGTTTGGCGATAAGAGCAATTAAACACAAAGGACACCAAGGGCGCGAAGGTAAAGAAATGGATTGGCTCTTTGGTTTTCCTTTGTGTACTTTGTGACCTTCGTGTTTAAAAAAGGAATTAAATGAACACACAACAACTCAACGAAACAATTTCAAAAACGCTCACTGCATGGAACATCCCTGGTGGGGCGGTGGCGGTTGCTCAAGGCGATGAGACGTTCGCACAAGGCTACGGCGTGCTCGAAGCGGGTAAGCCCGAAGCAGTGAACGCGGATACTGTCTTTGCGATCGGTTCCACCACCAAAGCCTTCACCTCCGCGCTCATCGGCATGTTGGTGGATGAAGGCAAACTCAACTGGGATGATCCCGTCGTCAAGCACATCCCCGATTTTCAACTCTACGATGACTGGGTCACCAAGAACGTCACCGTGCGCGACTTGCTCTGTCATCGCCTTGGCTTGGAGCGCGCGCAAAAACTTTACTACCATCGCGGATACGACCAGGGCGAGATCATGCGCCGCATGCGTTATCTCAGACCTACATCCAATTTCCGCACGCAGTTTCAATACGCCAACCAACAATACGGCGTGGCGGGTCTGCTCATCGAAGCAGTCACTGGCAAGTCATGGGACGATTTCATCACCGAAAGAATTTTCAACGCGCTGAACATGTCCCGCTCATTCAGCGGATACGACCGACTCACCGACCACAAAAATTTTGCGTCGCCGCATGCCGTTGCCGATGAAACTTATCCCGCGGGCGTGCGTTTCCTTGGCGATCAGCAGCCCACCGATCAATTCAAAATTGTCCACGAACCCGCTGGCTCCATTCACACCACAGCCAACGATCTCGCGCAGTGGCTCAAAGCCCTTTTGCAAAGTGGCGCGCCGCTCCTTCAACCCGCCACCTTCAACGAACTCACCACGCCGCAAGTCGTCATGCAAGATGTACTCAACTCCGAACTCGCGCCACTCGCCTATCTTCAGCCCGCCACGCATTTCTGGACGTACGCGCTCGGTTGGTGGGCAATGGATTATCGCGGCGAAAAAGTTCTCATGCACGGCGGTCAAATGCCTGGCTATAACTCCGCCGTCGCATTCTTCCCGCAGCGCAAACTCGCGCTCGCTGTCATGGTCAACGTCCATCAAACTCTCGCCCACGCCGCGCTCTTCTATGCCATCGCGGACATTCTGCTCGATAAGCAAGACCGCGACTGGTCATCCGAATTTCAGATGGTGGCACAGGGATACATGGCACAAGTCAAAGGTCAGGTGGACGAAATGCGCCTCGCACGTGACCCGAACCTGCCTCCGTCCATTGGGCTTGATTCCTTCGCTGGGACATTTTCCAACGACCTCTACGGTGAGATGACTGTGACCCGCAAAGATGACTTCCTGCAACTCACCTACGGAGCCAACACCGCCACCCTCGAACACTGGCAAGGCGATACCTTCCTCGCGCATTGGAATCTCAAAGCCTTTCTTGACGACTCAATGATTGCGTTCTCGCCTGATGGCAAGACCATGACCCTGCTCAATGACCAAGCCGAATACAAAAAGAATTAATGCAAACCATTCTCTTTGGTCTCGCCTCGGCTTTGTTCTGGGGAACAGGTGACTTTGCAGGCGGGTTGGTCAGCCGCAAGGTCAATGCGATTCGCGCAACCTTATACGTTCAGGCTGGCGGATTTCTTCCCGTGATCTTGGTCGCGTTCTTCACCAAGCAATTGGACATGCCTCTTGTTGATTGGCTTTGGTGTTGCGCGGCTGGCATTATCGGCTCGCTCGGTTTTCTCGCCTTGTACCGCGCCCTCGCCAGCGGACAGATGTCCATTGCCGCGCCGATCGCGGCAGTTACATCTGCAGGCGTGCCAGCCATCGTTGGCACCCTTCGAGATGGCATTCCACCTGTATTGACTGTAACGGGTTTCCTGTTTGCTCTCCTTGCCATCTGGCTCATTGCCCAAAGCGGACAAAACACAGCCACCATCAAATTGAAAGATATGTTGTTGCCTTTCCTAGCAGGTCTGGGGTTTGGAATTTATTTCATCTTCATCGCCCAAGGCGGGCAGGCGAGTTTACTCGCTCCGCTTGTCGCTGTCCGCGGCGCTGGCGGATTGACCTTGTTCATCGTCGCCGCATTCAGCAAGGAATTACATCTACCATCCAAAACCATTCTGCCAATGGTCATTCTCAACGTCAGCGCCGATGTGCTGGGAAGTTTGTTCTACGTCCTCGCCGTGCAATCAGGTCGCATGGATATCGCCGCCGTGCTCGGGTCACTGTATTCAGGCGGGACGGTTTTGCTGGCATGGTTATTCCTGCGCGAGAAAATCATCGGCATGCAACGTCTCGGAATTGCAATCGCCATGCTGGCAATTGTGCTCATCACACTATAGGAATCTGAAAACTAACCACGAAGGCTCGAAGCCACAAAGTCACAAAGTTTTTTTCTCTTTGAGCCGTCGTGTCTTGGTGCCTTTGTGGTCAAATCTTTTTCGGCTTGTCCGAGCTAGGAAAATATCATGAACCCCACTGAACTCATTCTCAAGAATTTTGAAAAAGTATCCTCCGTCCCGCGCGGAACAAAATATGAAGCGGGGATTCGCAATTGGCTCATCGCCTGGGCGGCAGAACACAACTGCACTTCCAAGACAGACGCGGCAGGGAATTTGGTCATCTATGTCCCTGCCAGTGCAGGCTACGAAGATCGTCCCACGCTCATCCTGCAAGGTCACATGGACATGGTTTGGCAAAAGACGAATGAGTCCACGCACGATTTCGAACGTGACCCAATTCAACTCATCCGCGATGGAGATTGGATTCGCGCCAACGGCACTACCCTCGGCGCAGACAACGGCATTGGCATTGCGCTGATGATGTCCATTGTGGAAGATGAATCTGTCAAACATCCGCCGCTGGAATTGCTGTTGACGGTGGAAGAAGAAATGGGTGTGGTCGGCGCGGATAACCTCGACCCGTCATTGCTTTCGGGCAAGACTCTCATCAATGTTGATTCAGAAACCGAAGGCGTGTTCACCGTGGGCTGTACGGGCGGCGGAAGTGTGAATATCACCTTGCCCGTCACATGGGATGTGCAAAAGCAGGATGAAGTTGCATTTGAATTGAAGGTCAACGGTTTGCAGGGCGGGCATTCAGGCGAAGACATCAACAAATTCCGCACGAACGCCAACAAACTCATTGCCCGCCTGTTAGATGAAATTCAACGCACTGTACCCATTCGCTTGTCCACGCTCAAAGGCGGGACAGCGCGGAATGCCATTCCCCGTGATGCGGAAGCAGTCTTCGTTTGCGCAAAAAAACATATGGCATTGTGCGAGGAAAAATTCTCAGCCATTCAAGCCACCGTCCAAAGTGAACTTGCCAAAACTGAGACTGGGCTTGTGCTCACTTTGAACGAGATCAACAGCAAATCTATTCGCGCCATCAGCCAGGCTGAAACTCAAGCGGCGATCCGCTTGTTGATAGCATTGCCGCATGGTGTTTCGTCCATGTCTGCAGAGATGCCTGCTTTTGTGGAAACGTCCAACAACATTGGCGTGATGGAATTGAAAGAAGAGGGGCTGTTCATAGTCTCGAACCATCGCAGTTCGGTCTTTTCGAGATTGGAAGAAATTACCAGACGAGTCGAAACCGTCTCATGGCTGGCAGGCGCAAAGACCGAAAGAACGAAGATGTTCCCTCCCTGGCAGCCAAACATGGAATCCCCACTCCTCAAAAAATGCATCGATACCTATCGCTCCATCAAAGAAGAAGACCCAAAAGTGGAACTCACTCACGGCGGACTCGAATGCGGCGTTATCAGCGATCGTTGCGGCGGCTTGGATACCATTTCGAT
>JBEBCV010000138.1:0-7899 GCA_041157505.1 Chloroflexota bacterium
GCGTCACTTTTTTGACTTCAGCCGAGTTATACAGGTCTGCTGCAACCACTTCCACTCCAGCAGGTGCCTCGTCCATTTTGCCCGTGCGGCTCACCATGCGGACAGACTCTCCGCGTTTGACGAGTTCATTCATAACAGCGCGTCCGATTGCACCAGTTCCCAAGACAACATGATTCACAGTCATTTTAAATTTTCCTTTATCTCAACCAATCCAAAATTATTTTATTTACTTCAGCTGGTTTTTCCTGATGAACAAAATGATCAGCATCCAGCATCACTGTCGTCGGTTCATGCTTCAACCAACGGACATTGTGATCGTGCCCTGACGCCAACAAAAATCTGTCACGTTTGCCGTGAATGACCAACGTTGGCACTTCAATGATCGGCAGGTTTTCATCCATGGCATATGGCTCGCGCGGATAGTTCAACTGATAGAACGACGTGATCGCATCCGGGTCCGTGGCCTTATCCGCACTCCAGTACAAAGGCAAAGCGGGCATATCCATCAACAGCCCGATCTGCCATGGTCGAAACATCGGGCGAGCCCCTTCAGCTTGCATCTTTCGCGCATATTCACTGGCTGCGTGTTGCGCGCCATGCTTGCTCAATTCTTCACGCATGGCATTGGGATGCGGGACACTCAGGATGACAAGACTACTCGTCAGCTCAGGATGCATCGCCGCAAAATGCCACGCCGTCCATGCCCCCGCATCATGACCGACGATCACAGCCTGATCCCGTCCGAAATGCTTGATCAACGCTGCGACATCCTCCACCAACCTCTCGACTCGGTACCCTTCTTTCGTCGTAGGTTTATCTGATTCGTTGAATCCACGCTGATCAATTGCCACAACTTGATAATTCGCAGATAGAGCATCGATCTGATGCCGCCACGAGTACCAAAACTCAGGAAGCCCGTGGATCAACACCACCAATGGACCTTTTCCTAGTGTGACATAGTGAAGCTTGATGCCGTCGTTCTCAAAGAAACCATCGTTGACTCGCCAGGTAACGGGATGATTGAACATCCATCTTTTAGCAAAACTCATTGGGTTACCGGCGGAGTAGGCATTTTGAAGCCTGATTGCATCGTTTCTGGGGCGGTCTTTCCCGAAGCCTGCAAGGGAGACGGATGTTTCACCTTCGACTGCTTGCCTTCGGTCAACATGCGGCGATGGGCTTCTTCCCAGGTGGGAAGGTCTGTCCCCTCCTGCTGCCAACGCGCCACCGAAGCCTCGGAGCACATCGCTGACAAAATACGCATGGCGATCTGATGCGCACCCGAGCTGCGATATTTTTTCATCGCTGATTCTTCCGTCCAAACAGTCTTCGTCCAAACAACGTTATTTTTCTCGAAGCGTGTATCTGCGCCAAGAACCCCTTCCGCTTTTTGGACCTGCATACTGGTGCGCATGGCATGATATGTAAAAAGCGGCATAAGAAAGATCGAACGGACTCGCAAACGGGTAATGGATACTGTGTACATTTTAAATTTCCTTTTGAATTAGATTTACACTTTTTGATAAGGACGAGCTTTAAGTTTGTCTTGAACGCCATACTGTTTGGCAGCCTGCTTCCAACCATGACCACCTAATAGTTTGTACATCCAATAGGGGATGATGGGTTTGCTAAGCAGGTCTTGTGCTGTTTTGGGAATGGGTTGTCCGTTCGCCAATGCTTCAGCCGCGACCTCAAGAGATTTCCTGAGTGGGATGGCACGTCCATCCATTTCGGAAAGCGGTGCGCCATGAACCAACCCTTCACCACCACCGAGGGCAAGAGAACCCAACCAGTTAAAACCATGTTGACGGGTGAACTCGGCGCAGGTGGCTAATGCCGTTTCGTTATGATGAGCTTCAGGAAACCCGCAGTTGGCGATGGCAGCAAAATTTGATGCAAGCCCATTGCGATTTGCTGCGATCTTCTCAAGGGCTGAAATGACTGGCGCGGGGAGACTATCCACATAAAGTGGGAAGGCAAGTACGGTTAGGTCTGCGTTGTTGACGGCATGGACCAATGCTTGAGTTTTTGCTGTTGAGTTGATCGATGTATAGATTTGAATAACTTCAGTTTCTACACCACGTGCTTTCAATTGTTCGAAAAGATATGTTCCAAGTGAAGCGGATGTGCTTTTGCGTGTGCGCGGGCTTCCAACAAGCAATACAGCGCGGCGGATGGGAGTCGCTTCAGTGGAGGAAAAGGTTTTGGTCGGCAATGCAGGCACAGATGAGGATGAACCGCTCGCAATCGCTTCGAGCCACATATCCGCCTGAATGGTCAGATCCGCTTGGTCCGGTTGACCAGTCACCAATCCACATACCGTAGTTTTTGAATACATGTTGATAGAGTTACGATGAACAAGATGACGGAAGATCGATTCAGCTTCTGCATTTGTTTTGTCCATCCAGCCAATGGTTAGAGTATTTGGGTAGTTTCCGTAGCGTGGCTGATGATGAAATTCACCATTGATAGTGGCGAACATTGGTGAAATGTTTTGAATTTGATGGTCGACCATGCGTTTGAGCTCAGAGGAATAGCCTCCGAATGTGACAGGTGTGAGATAAACGACCAGGTCGCATTGAATGATCTTTTCTGCGATAACTCGATTGTCGTCATTGGTATTGCACATGCCGGGGCTGCGCACCCAACAGAAGAAATCGCCTGCACAGTTGCCGATCTTTTGCTCGCAAAGCAAGATCGATTCGCTATCCCAACCATGTTTTTTTAATTGAGTCAGAAGGACTGAATTGATCCGCTCACCCATAGGATTGGTCGAATTGAAACCGTTGAGAATTAGAGCCTTCATGATTTAAGCCTTGATGAATTGATTGGTAGTGGATTTGATCTCGTATAAATACAGTGCATCACCATTGACGCCAAAGGGCGGCATATTGTTGGATATCTCAAGCGATACCAACCCATGGACACGGCTCCAGATGATCATGGAGACTGAAAGCGAGAAGATGTCGTAATCTCCGGCAAATTTTTTCCACACTTCGAACTGCTGTTCATAGCCCGGTTGAATTCCTGGAAATCCATCTGCTTTCAGCTTATTGGCTATACGCAAATCATCGATCACACCAACCAAAGGGCTAAGTGATTTCGCTGCTGATGGCAACACCTCCATTAACGGGGCTTGATAACCTGGAATGGGCGTTCCAAAAATTAATTGGTAGCGTTGAGGATACGTAATCGCCCACTGTCGGTATGCCATGCCAATGGCTTCGAATCTTTCGATCAAATTCTCGGCTGGGATGGCATCACGAGCTGCAAGTTGTGAGTCACCAAAAGAGGTATAAGCATCAATGATGAGCGCTGTCACAAGTGCATCGCGGTCTGGGAAGTAGTTGTAAATGGCGGGTGCAGTGATCTTGAGGTCACGCGCGATTGCACGCAAGGACATAGCTGCGGCACCAAATTCAGCGATCTGTTTCCACGCCGTTTCTTTGATGGCTTCCTGCAAATTCTGGATCTGGGCTTTCTTGCTGGGTCTGACCATATTTACTCCTTATTTACTATACAGTGTAAATATACAGTGTATATAATAGCCTGTCAAGAGGGATTTTTTCAAAACTATCCACTAAAACCTATGCCTAACTCGATCAAAGTAACGAGTTTTAGAAATTTATGTAAAAAGGTATTGACTTAATGTAAGCTTTACATTACATTAAGTATACTAAAGAATACAGGAGATTATCATGTCCTATCAAGAAAAAAATGTCACCGTAGCACTGGTCAGCCACCTGCTCATCCTTGTCTACTATTTTTTCAACCTGTTCCCCATCATCCAATCAGGCGACTGGGTCGCCAACAAACTTTATGCCCTGTGGCTGGTTGTGATCGTTGCAACCATATTGGTCACCATCATCGGAAGCATTTTGACGAATATCATCCTCTCTATTGTGGAAGCGATCCGCTCACGGAAATATGAAGACCCGCGCTTCATCACGGATGAGCGCGACCATCTCATCGAGTTAAAGGGCATTCGCATTGAATACATCACGTATTCCATTGGTGTGTTGAGCTCCGTTCTAGCCTTCGTTTTCGGTCAACCACCACTGCTGATGATCAGCATGATCTTTGCCTTCGGAATCCTTGCTGAGATCACCGGGGATATTGCCAAGATCACACTTTACCGGCGAGGTTTGTAAAAATGGAAAAGCGACAAGTCCGAAACAATATCCGTAAATTGCGGTTCCAGAATAACGAAATGACCCAGGAGCAATTGGCGGAAAAAGTCGGTGTGACGCGCCAAACCATCATCGCGCTGGAAGGCGGGAAATACGCCCCCTCTTTGGAATTGGCGTTCCGCATCGCCCTCGCCTTTGGTGTACCGTTGCAAGAAGTATTTTCATATGAACCAGAAGGAGATGAGAAATGAAAACTCTAAACAAATTTGGCGGATACGCTGCATTTTATCTGGCAGCTGCCTACATAACCGGAATTACCATATTCATGGTTGTGCTTGATTATCTAAACATCACAAACATCGATCAGAAATTAAGTCTATTGGTCGAAAAGCAAGCGATGTTTTATTCGACCAACCTGCTGATGTATGTTTTCTTCGGCATTTTTCTAGTGGTATTGACCCTGGCTTTGTATGAACGTCTGAATTCCACCGCTCCGGCTTTATCAAAGGTCGCAACCACGATAGGATTGATCTGGGCAGGCTCTCTGATCGCAAGCGGCATGATCTCTAACGCGGGTATTGCACCAATCACAGCACTGCACGCCACAGACCCGGAACAGGCAGCGCTTACTTTGATCACTATTGAAACCATCGCCACCAACGGCATAGGAAATGGGAATGGCGAGATTCTCGGTGGTGTATGGACGTTACTTATCAGTCTTGCAGGATTGCGCACAAACAAGTTACCCAAGGCTCTGAACTACTTAGGCATGTTTATTGGGGTTGTTGGCATTGTCTCGGTATTCCCAGGTCTGAGTGACCTGGCAGGGTTGTTCGGCATCACCCAGATCATCTGGTTCATCGGGCTGGGTATCACATTACTTCGCACAAAAGAAGAAATATAAGGAATAAAAAATGAAAGCTATTACTTATACTGAATACGGTTCTCCAGATGTTCTGCAATTAAGAGAACTCGAAAAAACCACCCCCAAGGATGGAGAGATCTTGATCCGCATCCGCGCTACGAGAGTTAACTATGGAGATATGCTGGCGCGGCGTTTCGGAAGCGTGACATCGAAGGAATTCAACATGCCAGGCATTCTCCTGATCCCCTCCCGGTTAGATTTTGGCATCCGCAAACCGAAAAAATACATTCTCGGCAGTGAATTCTCAGGTGTGATCGAAGCCATTGGCAAAGGAGTCAATCGCTTCAAAGCTGGTGATGCGGTCTTCGGTTATCGCGGACTGTCCTTTGGCGCATACGCGGAATATCTCTGCATGCCCGAAGGCGGACTGGTCACCCACAAGCCAACAAACATGAGCTTTGAAGAAGCAACCCTGGTCCCTTATGGAGCATTAACTGCAATAAGTCACCTAAAAAAAGTGAATATCAAACCTGGGCAGAAAGTATTGGTCAATGGCGCTTCTGGCGGGATCGGCTCTGCCGGAGTGCAGCTTGCCAAATATTTTGGCGCAGAAGTAACCGGCGTTTGCAGTACTAACAAATTGGCGTTTGTCCAAGCCCTTGGCGCAGATAAGGTCATTGATTACACCAGAGAAGATTTCACGAAAAACGGTGAAACCTACGATCTGATCTATGATATTCTCGGTAGAAGTTCATTCGAAACATGTCAAACATCACTTACACCAAGTGGGATCCTCCTCTATGCCAGTTTCAAGACAAAACAGCTGCTTCAAATGATTCAGACCTCCAAGTCTACAGGCAAGAAAGTGATCTGCACACTATCCTCCGAAAACCTCGATGACCTGAATTTCATCAAGGAACTCGTAGAAGCTGGCAAGTACAAGACTTTGATAGACAAGCGTTTTTCACTCGAAGAAACTGCCGAAGCACATCGGTACTATGAATCGGGACAAAATTCAGGAGATGTGGTGATCATAGTGGAATAAAAAAGACCTCGGAGGTTTGAATATCCTCCGAGGTCTTGCTAAATCACCTCTTTCACCGCCACCCACTCCCCCGTGGACTTGGGATGTTCCGTCAAAACCAAGTTGCCCACATCCACTAATTTACCAACCGATTTCTTCGCCACCTCATTCCCCCAACCAAACAACTTCTGCACATCACGAACTTGTGCTGCGCCTACCATTCCAAAGTACAGTTCCAGCAATTTTGCGCGCGCTTGTGACTCGGTGATCTTCCGCGCCTGTTCAGAGAGTTCGGGAAAATGACTTGTCGTGATAGCGTAAATGTGCGAGTACTTCCATGCGCCTGCTTGAGCCACGCCAACCGGCAAAATTTTGAAATCTCGTTGCAGGTATTCCAGCGCCTTATTGAATTCTGAGTCTTTTGCATTCGTGAGTTTCGACTCTTTGCGCAAATCGATCGTATGCATCGCGCCTTTGTCGAGCAATGCCTCATAGACTTGTTTCGCAGATTGCGGTAAACGTCCCTCTTGATAGGCAATGAGATAGTCTTCTTCGGGCGAACCGTAATTTTCGGAGAGGGCATAAAAATATGGGGCAACCTCCAACGAGATCATCGTCGCTTTGCCGCGTAAGATTTTGCCGTAGTACCAAATCTTTTTATCGAGCGCATTATCTTTCCAGCCCCACGTGATGTGACCTGGGTCATCGTGCGCATCAGCGACGGGTCTATCGCCCGCAACCGCTGTCCACAACGAAGGCAGATCAATGCCTTTGATGGGCCAGAAATAGGTAAAACCGCGTTTGTTGACGAAGGTCAAAGCCGCAGCGGGAGATGAAACCCGTTTTTGGGGAGGCAGGTTGAAGGTCCGCGTGCGAAGCGCCTGGAGTTTTTTGAGATTTATCTGAGTCATCGCTCAGATTTTATCATCTGCGATACAATCAAAAGATTATGTTCATCCAAAAATTTAAAGACAGTGACGAACTAAGTCAAGCAGCAACAAAAAAATTTATCGAACTCGCCAATCAAGCCATCGCCGAGCGCGGACGTTTTCTCGTCTCGCTTTCCGGCGGCAGCACGCCGATGAAACTCTTTGAACGGCTTGCCAATGAAACATTAGATTGGACGCGTGTGCATTTCTTTTGGGGTGACGAGCGCTGCGTTCCAGTGGATGACCCTGGCAACACCTATGGGCAGACGAAAATAATCCTCTTCGACAAAATCGGAACCACGAACATTCACCGGGTCACATCGGATCCTTCGACCGGCTCTGGACAGCGACTTGAGCCTGCTCAAGCCGCCCAAGCCTACGCCCAAACCCTAAGCGAATTCGCTGACGAGCCATTTGACTTTCCACGCTTCGACCTGATCCTGCTCGGTATGGGCGACGACGGTCACACTGCCTCCCTCTTCCCTGGCTCGCCGGTAGATATTGAAACCTCTACCATCGCTGTCACCGCTCACTATCAAGACCGCCCCGCTAACCGCGTCTCTTTGACACCCAAGGTGTTCAATCAAGCCAGAGAGATTTGGTTTTTGGTCACTGGTGCAGGCAAGGCAGAGACGTTACGCCGCGTCATAAATGGCGAACGAAATTTGGAACAACTCCCTGCGCAACGAATCCAACCTGTGAACGGAAATCTGATTTGGATGATCGACGAAGCAGCAGGAAAATTACTTTAAAACCATCACAGATTTAGCAAATTTTTATTGAAATTCTGCCAAATCTGTAGATAAACTCAGAGGAATTAATAAGGAGCAACAAAATGGAATTAGCATTGATCGGTTTAGGCAAAATGGGATTAAACATGGCGAAACGCCTCACCAAAGGCGGACATCGCGTGGTTGGCTACGCCCGCACAAAAGACACAGTGGATGGCGC
>JBEBCV010000139.1:0-17933 GCA_041157505.1 Chloroflexota bacterium
ACAAACCAAGGCTGCTCTTCCTCGATGAGCCCACATCTGGTGTGGACCCTACTGCCCGTCGTGCATTTTGGGATTTGATCTATGAGCTCGCCGAAAACGGTGTGACCATTCTCGTCACTACGCATTACATGGACGAAGCTGAATATTGCGAACGTGTCGGTGTGATGCGCGATGGAAAATTACTGGCGATGGATACGCCCACGAATTTGAAGAAGTCCATTATCAAGGGTGACGTTTGGGAGGTTTTTGCACATCCGCTCGAGCAGGGGTTGGATGCCTTGCAGGGTGTGGAGGGTGTGGAACGTGTCGGGTTGGCTGGTGACCATCTACGGGTTATCAGTTCAAACGTCAAAGAAGAGGCGTTGCAAAGCCTCTTGAGTAAGAAAAAGATTCGGGTTGAAAGAATTGAAAGGGGAGAGCCAACCCTTGAGGATGTTTTTTTGGCATTAGCAAGGTGATTTAAGCACTCTTTGAAAATCGTTCCCTTAAGTCCATGGCTGGTTTTTCAAGAAAAGTATAGATTATCCCGGACAATACCAAGCTCGAAACAATATAAAGAACATAGAATCCAAAATTTCCCGCAAGTGATGTAATCTTTAAGTATTCAGTGATGTTGCTGAGGATTTGTGCTAACAGAAAATTGCATAGATAAAGTGAATAAGACCATAATGCGATCAGACGGATGGCGGTAATAGAGAAATTTTTGTTTTGAAGGTCCCACTGGTCGCATGTTGGTATTAATAATGCAAAACTTAGCGACATTATGGTAAAGAAAAAGGTGCGGGCAAAGAAACTCTCATCGAAATTTAAACTGAGAGCCAGTGACCAGATAATTGGTTGAAGCAAGAGACCTGAAATGAAAAAGATATATCGATTTTTGTGCCAGCCAGACTGGTATTTTTGTTTAAACCATGCCGCAAGCACACCATACATAATAGCATCCAACCGTAACAAAATGATCTTGCGGAAGATCTCACCCCATTGCTCTACCCCGCTTGATGCCCATTGAACGCGCAAGGTGCTTGGGACTAGAATAAAGATGCCTGCTGTAAGCAAGAAAGAGACATTGAAAGATCTTGTGAGGCGATACATAATAAAAAGAACAAGGGGGAAAAGCAGATAGAACCATTCTTCGATGGCAAGACTCCATGCTTGGTCAAAAAAGAAAGGATGCTGCCACAATAAATTTTGAGTGAAGGTAAGATATTGAAGCAAGTTTGGCAGCGGGGAGGATATTATCCATGTAGCGAGGATATATAAAAGTAAGAAGAACCAATAATTAGGAAGGGTACGAAACCAGCGTCGCAGCCAGAAATGCGGCAGAACTTTAACTTGTTGGAATTCATCTTCAAGTTTAAGTAAGATTGAGCCGATCAGGAATCCACTTAGCACAAAAAATAATTCCACTCCCAACACACCTGAAAAACCTAGCACCAGGTTGAACCGACCTAATTGTTCAACCGTAAAAAATACACTCCCGTGCGCCAATAAGACCCCAAGGATTGCGATGGCACGTAGAAAATCCAGTCCAAAGATTCGATTGTGAGAGGGTAGGGCGGTTAGTTTGTTTAATAGTATTTTCATGTGCTGGTAGCCTTGTAATCAGGGTTCGGCTGCCAATTGTACATGAATTAAATAAACAGGAGCAGATGAACATCTGCTCCTGTAAAGATGTTACCCTTCCGGGGTGACGATCGCCATGATGAGGTAGACTAGCAGCATGGCACCGTTGAAGGTGAAAAATCCCAGCACAAATAACAAGCGCACAATAGTGGGGTCGATGTTGAGATAGTCGCCGAGACCTGCGCACACACCCGCGATCATGCGGTTGGATTTGCTCCGCGTGAGGGTTTTGATTTCGTTCATTGTTCACTCCTTTCGTTTGATTACACCTTTCTTACGCGAGTGAACAAAAAGAGTTGCAGGTTATTTGTATTTTCGCCCTTCGAGATAATTGGCAATGGCGGCATACAGCAGGAAAATACCTAATGCAATAAAAAGTGCCGCCTGCAGCCCCAGCCACTTTAATTGCCATATCCCAAACCCGGAAAATGCCACCCCAACTAATCCATAAAAGGTCGCATTCCGCATGTACACAGATTTGACGCGTTTTGCTTGAAACAAATTGCGTGCTGTGAGTTGTTCCAGTTGATGTACTTCGTCTTCATGGCGGTCTTTGCATGCGAGGACATCATCAACAAGTGTGGAGCACTCTGTGCAAAGTCCGCGCTGGCAATATTTGCATAAACCGACAGCGGGTTGGGTGGGGTGGTAGTAACAGTTCATGCCTTCCTCGTTTAGTTTTAAGCCTTAATTACCGGATGCCTCAATACAGTTTTCATTTTATCAGGTGCAGATTTGCGTGGATCGCTCAAGTAGATTTCATGGTGTTTCCCACCGCTCGGACCTACACCGTCCATCAAACCATTCCCTGTCATGAAATCTTTCATGCGGTCAATCGTGGCAGGTTCAGTGGCATAGGGACCGATATGCATGGTCTGAACACATAAACCTTCTTCGAAATGAGATAGTCGCACTTTGTTGAGGGTTTCGCTATCTCCCTTCTTTTTACGGACCTGTTCGAGAGCTTCTACAAAACTATCTTTGGTAATTACATCTGGCTGCATGATCATTAAAGTGTAGAACCAATTATCTTTAATTCTTATATCAAAGAAACCATCTTCAACCCACCATAATCCTTCCAATGCCATTACAGGATAATCTATGGCATTGGACTTGCGCTTTTTGAACATGAATTTGAGTGTGTATGCCACACTATACAATGCTTGTGTTGCTTCTGCGAACATGGGGGATTTACCCGGCTCAGAACCTTTTTCAATAGCGCCATCGATCATGGCGAACTGCAAGTTCGGCACTTGCACCGCTTCGATCTTTTTTGCCGATGGTTGATACAGATGCTTGTATTGTTTTTTTAGATCCAGGAGTTTCATGCTCATTCCTCTTCTTTGACTAGCCCTTCCAAATGACATCCTTCCCGTATTTCTCTTGCAGTTCATCGACCACTTCTTGAAGCTTGCGTGACTTTTCGCTTCCGACATCCCATAAACTGAGTTGCCGTACCGGCGCTCCGATTCCGCTGACACCGACTCCCAATAACCTCACAGCTTGATTAGGCTTTCGGACAGAGCTCATCAATTTGATGGCTGCGCGATAGATCTCATCTTCGTTATCTGTGGAAGTTGGCAAGGTGGTTTGTCTAGTCAGTGTAGTGAAATCGGGCCAGCGGATCTTGATCTTTACGGTCTTTCCGGCGAGGTCGTTTTTGCGTAACTGACGAGCCACTTCACGGGCTTGTTCTCGCAGGGTCTTTTCCAATGTCTTTTGGTCGCTAATATCTACATTGAATGTCGTTTCCTGGCTAATGGACTTGGTTTCTGATTCGGGTGAGACGGGGCGATTATCTATGCCATGTGCATGCTGCCAGAGGTCACGTCCATTTTCGCCGAATAAGTTGACGAGTTCCTTTTCAGGCCAGCGGGCAATGTCACCGATGGTGTGGATGCCAAGTTCGGCTAATCTTGCATTCGTTTTTGGTCCTACGCCCCAGAGCATATCTGCCGGAAGCGGCTCTAGAAATTTAGCTTCTTCGCCAGCTGGAACAACCGTAAAACCGAACGGCGGTTCATTCTTTTTTTTGCTCGACTTTTTCCCAACCTCTGTCGCGATCTTTGCCACAAGTTTGTTGGACGCAATGCCAACGCTTGAGGGTAGATTCAGTTCGGCACGGATGGCAGTTTGGAGGTCCAGAGCGAGGCGGGTTTTATCCGTTTGAATGTCAGAGATATCAAGGAAGGCTTCGTCGATGGAAATTTGCTCCACTAATGGAGTTAGGTTGTGAAGTTTCTCCATCACCTTTGCAGAATATTCCCCATATAAATAATGTCGACCAGGCACAATGATCAAATCACGGCACAGACGCACAGCTTTGGACATGGGCATGGCGCTGCGAATTCCTAGTGCGCGTGCCGCATATGAGCACGAAGCGACCACACCGCGTTCATCGGGCTTTCCGCCAACTGCAAATGGTTTACCGCGCAGTTGTGGATTTTGAGTTTCCTCAACGGAGCAATAGAATGCGTCCAGATCGAGGTGAAGGATAGTGCGAGGCATATTCTTATTATAGTTCAGTCGATTTAACACCAAGAAAGGGCAAAAAATGGGAAAAATTGACTATGATTTTGTTCTATTTCATTATTGAACAATTATTAAAGAAAAGTTATACTAGATAAGCGTATAGTCAAAAAGGGAACTTTTCACTTAATCACTACGTCCATACCCCGTATGACTGATGGAGGAAGAAATGAAACTTGTTATGAGAATGATTTCAACAATGCTCCTGTTGGCGGTTCTATTGAGCCTTGCCCCAGGAGGGACAACCAGCGCAAGCGCTGCATCCTGTTATTGGGCGCAGTTCGTTGCGGATGTGACCATTCCAGATGGAACCAGCTTTGCGCCAAATACCGCTTTCAAAAAGACATGGCGCCTTAAGAATATCGGTACGTGTGCGTGGAATAGCAATGATGTTTCCCTGATCTTTGATAGTGGCGAGAAGATGAATGCGCCTGCTTCATTGGCTTTGCCGACAACGGTGAACCCTGGTCAGACCGTAGACATCACTGTCGATATGACCTCTCCTGCCGCGGCGGGTCATTATTTTGGTTACTGGAAGTTCAAGAGCAACAGCGGCGGTACCTTTGGTATCGGTTCGACGGCTCAGAAATCGTTCTGGGTAGAGATTCGTGTTGCTTCCTCCGCAGGCACCGGATATGACTTTACTGCCAATGCCGCATCTGCTGCATGGTCCAGTGGTGCAGGTGCGTTGACCTTCCCAGGTACCGATGGCAATGCCAATGGCTTCGGTTTGAGCCAGGCGACTCCAAAACTTGAAAGCGGTGTCACCTCTGCTCAACCTGGCTTGCTCTTTGCACCAAACAACGTGACCAATGGTTATGTTCAAGCATCTTATCCTGCTTTCCGTGTCCAATCTGGTGATCGCTTCCAGGCGACCATTGGTTGTGAAGCTGGTGCAACCAATTGTTACGTTGCTTACAGCCTGAATTATCAGATCGGAACAGGTCCTGTAAAAACTTTCTGGACCTTCCGCGAAAAGTATGAAGGTTGGACCTATAACGTCAATCTCGACTTGAGCTCACTTGCCAATCAAGATGTGAAGTTCACGCTTGTTGTCTCTGCGTATGGCTCTCCGGTGGGTGACCGTGCTATGTGGGTCAATCCAATCATCTCTCGCCCCGGCGGCGCGCCACCTCCTCCTCCAACCGTAACTGGTACACCTCCCACAGCCACTCCAACTGCGACGGGCACAATCCAACCAAACGCTTGTGACCGTGCTCAGTTCGTTGCTGATGTCACTGTACCCGATGGTACTTCCTTTGCTCCAGGTATTGGTTTCACCAAGACCTGGCGTTTGAAGAACGTTGGTACTTGTACCTGGACCAATTACAGCATCATGTTCGACACCGGCGAAAAGATGGGTGGACCTGATTCCGCGCTAATCCCGACTACGGTTGCTCCGGGTCAAACTGTGGATATCACTCTCAACCTTACTTCTCCAACCACTGCTGGAACCTACCGTGGTTACTGGAAGTTGAAGAACAACACCGGTGTTCCGTTTGGTATTGGCTCTGCGGGAACAAAGTCCTTCTGGGTTGAGATCAAGGTCTCTGGCACGGGTATTAATCCGAAGACTCCCACACCGCCTACGCCGGGTACACCTGTAACCCCTGCAACCCCGGTTTCTGGAACGGTGTATGACTTTGCTGCAAACGTTTGTACAGCCAAGTGGTATACCGGCGCTGGTGAAATTCCATGCCCTGGCACCGATGGAGATAGCAAAGGCTTCGTCCTCATTGCAAATCCATCCCGCCTCGAGACTGGTACCAATGATCCCCGCACAGGCATTATCACCTTCCCACAGAACCAGAACAATGGATACATTCAAGGTATTTATCCATCGTACCAAGTCAAGTCTGGTGATAAGTTCCGCGCCACCATTGGTTGTGAGAACGGTGCTACCTCTTGTTACGTAGTCTTCCGACTCGATTACTCCATCTCTGGCAGCTCATCCATTCAAACCTTCTGGGCGTTCGTTGAGAAATTCGATACCCCATCGGGTAATGTTTACAATGCCGATATTGACCTTACTCCGTTGGCTGGGCAGAGCGTAAAGTTCATTCTCACCGTGCTTTCTACGGGCCCTGCAACTGGCGACCGTGCATTATGGGCAGGTCCGATCATCTTCAACCCATCTGGCGCTTCAGTCCCCGTGGCAAGTGCCACACCAACTGCTACTGGCACAACGGCGGCTCCTTCAGCTACATCAACAACCGTGGCTCCGTCTGCAACACCGACGGCAACCGGAACGCCAACCCCAACCAGTACACCGTAAGCTAACATGAAAAAAAGTTCCCGTTGTCCAAAGACAGCGGGAACTTTTTAATTTCGCACTCGTCACCCTGATAAGGAGACTGTATGAAACGATTTGCGATTCTGACTCTTATCTTCTTAACCGCCTGTACTTCACCTTCTTCAACGCCCACTCCCGCCTCTCTCTTCGACGGGTCGCCTGTTCCGCCTACTCTTGCTTTTGACTCTTCATCCCAGCCGCTTCCACCTACAAACCAGGTGCTTCCTGTTGTTACTCAACCTGGCATCCCCGGCTCGGTGGCAGAGACTGGCGAATTGTATTTCTTCCTCCAACCTCGTCTTGGCGGTGGGACGATCGAGCTGGTGAAAGTTTCCGCTGCCTGTATCACAGACCCGGTCAACTGCCAGCCAATGGAAAGGATACAAGTTCCGTTCGCATTCAACTTCACCATCAATGCCTTATCCTGGTCACCAGATGGCAAGTATGCCGCCTTTTCGTACTCATCCAACCCGAATGGCACTCCAACACAACTTTGGCTTCTCGACGCCAGTACAAAGACATGGAAAACACTCGTGGAATATCCATATATCGACCCGCCTTTTTGGTCACCTGATGGTCAGTGGATCGCTTTCCGCACTCAAAATGGAATGGGTGGGGAGGAGGTCTTCATTATCCGTCCGGATGGTAGCGAGCTAAAGAATATCGCCGCTGATTTGCCCGTTGAAGGTCGCCCTTACATCATGGACGGTTGGTATACCGAGAATGTCATTATGCGTTCTGCCTTGCCCGGCGCACAAGGCAATATCTATCTAGTCCGTGCCGCTAATGGACAGTCTCGCCTGATGTTCGAGACCTTGCTGACCAAAGCCCAATTTATTGCGTCTCCCGATGCGGGTTTCTTTGCCTATGATGAATATGATTACACCTCGCAAAATCACTTTGTGAAAGTGATGGAACCCGATGGTGCAAATGCAATAACCCTTACACAATTTGTAGGTGGTTCGATCTACCCCATGATCTGGTCACCAGATAGCAGCCTGATCGCATTCAATTACTATGGCAGTATGACCAGTGGCAACCCAGTCGCGGAAGTATTTGTCATTCCTAGAAGAGGCGGGGACCTTAAATCCGTTTACAAAGGCAACACGGTTGGGCGTTTGCTCTTCTCCCCGAATGGAAAGTATCTTCTCATTGAAGAGACTACTTCTGCTTCTGGTGGACACTTATACCTTGTGGACTTAGCCACCTCCAGTGTCAGTATCCTGCAAGCTCCGGGGCTATCCACTGATTACGATTGGTACGCTCCATCATGGAGACCTTAACAAAAAAAGCCATTTCCAATTGGAAATGGCCTTTTGAAATTTAAGATTTTTTACAGGGAGATTGCCCATTCACCCTGACGCATCACCGGCTCGCGATTGCCGTCCTTGGTGATGCCGTCGATGTCCATTTGCGGAGAGCCGATCATGAAGTCGACGTGGTTGAGGCTGACGTTGCCTCCAGCGGCGATAAATTCGTCGTCGTTCAACTCAGTTCCTCCGGCGAGGGTGAAGCGGTAGGCACGTCCGATGGCGATGTGACAGGAGGCGTTCTCGTCGTAGAGTGTGTTATAGAAGAGGTGTCCGCGTTTGCCAATGGGGGAGGAGGCTGGGACAAGAGCAACTTCGCCGAGTCGGTGTGAGCCTTCGTCGGTATCCACCAGTTTTTGAAGAGCGGCTTCACCTTTCTTGGCGGTGACCTTTGTGATGCGTCCGTTTTCAAAATGAACTTGGAAATCTTCGATCAATGTACCGCCATAGCTGAGCGGGAATGTGGCAGTTATGACACCATCTGCCCGGTTGCGGTCAGGCAGGGTGAAGACTTCTTCGGTGGGCATGTTGGCAGTGAAGGCAACGCCGTTCTGCGCCATCGATTGAGCGCTGATCCAGAGATGTCCACTGGGCAGTCCAAGGGTGAAGTCGGTGCCGGGGGCTTTGTAATGAAGGGCTGTATATTGCTTGGCTTGCAGATACAAAGCACGTTCACGTAATGAAGCGATATGCTTCTGCCACGCGTCAATTGGGTCGGGCTGGTCGATGCGAGTGGTTTCGAAGATGGCTTTCCAAAGTTTTTCTTGAGCCTGATTGATGGGCAGGTCGGGGAAGATCTTGTGCGCCCAGGCATCTCCCGCTGCGGCGACCACGCACCAGTTGATGGCATTAGTGGTCACTTTTTCGCTGATGGGACTCCAGTTTTCCAAGTGCGCTCGTTGCATTTGCCCGACAACGTCTGCATCCAATCCGCCAAGCAAATCGGGGTTCGATCCGCCAATTGACAATAAAGCATCGCCGTTTTCGATCATGTTCAAGATGCCTTGGATTTGCCATTTGGAGTATTCACCAAACGAACCTTTGGGGGCATTTTGGGCTCGGATGCGAAGCATTTCTTCGTCTGCGAAGATGGCATCTACAAATTTTGCCCCTACTTTATAGGCTTCTTTGGCGATTTCTCTAACCAATGGTGCAAACTGATGCGGCACACCGCGCGTTCCCGCTGCGGTTATGATCAAGCGTTGTCCAGCGCGGATGTTAAGACCTACTTTGACAATGGCTTCTGCGTACTTAGCCAGATTTTCCTGATGGGTAGTTCCGGTCATGTTTCCTCGGTAAATTTGTGATAGTGGGCTCAAGTATAGCATGAGGCTGTGCAATTTT
The DNA here is from genome assembly GCA_041157505.1 of Chloroflexota bacterium. GTDB lineage: Bacteria > Chloroflexota > Anaerolineae > Anaerolineales > Villigracilaceae > Villigracilis. Next base: position 9,100 of record JBEBCV010000139.1, read on the forward strand.
CCCTTGTCTTCGAGCATTACAAAAACGATGCACGCAGAATATGTATGCCCAAAAGAGGGGGGGTGGGGATATACTTAACTCGAAACTCATTCCTTCACAGGAGCAACCCCATGCTTAACATCGAAAAAGTGGATACAGAGAATAAAAAGCAGGTCAAGCGGTTTGTGAAGTTACCATTTCGCATTTATGCCAACTGTCCGCAGTGGGTGCCACCCTTGAATGTGGATGCGTACAATCAACTCAATCGAAAAAAACATCCATTCCATGAGCATTCGGATGTTGATTTTTTCCTTGCTGTTCGTGACGGACGTGATGTAGGGCGGATCGCTGTTATTGAGAACAAACCTTTCAATCAATATCACAATGAAAAAACGGCTGATTTTTATTTATTCGAGTGCGAGAATGATCTCGAAGCGGCAACAGCTTTGTTTAGCACGGCATTTGATTGGGCAAAATCACGCGGGTTAAATACAATGATCGGTCCTAAGGGGATGGGACCGCTGGACGGCTATGGAGTGTTGGTCTTTGGACAGGAACATCGTCAGACGATGACCATGCTTAATTACAACCATGACTACTATCAGTCACTGGTGGAGGCGCAGGGTTTTACAAAAGAAGTGGATTTTGTCTCCTGCTATTTACCTGCCGATAAATTTCAGATCCCCGACCGGGTCAAGCGTATCACCGAGCGTGTTATGCAACGCGGACATTTGGAGATCAAAACATTCAAGAATAAAAAAGAACTCTTAAGCTGGGCTGATCGTATTGGAACCGCGTATAACAGTGCTTTCGTGAATAATTGGGAATATTATCCGTTGACCCAACGCGAGATCGATTTTGTGGTTGAGAACATTATGACCATTGCTGACCATCGGTTGATCAAGATCATTATCCACGAGCAGGATGTGGTCGGTTTTCTCTTTGCATTTCATGATGTTTCAGCCGCAATGCAGCGTGCAAAGGGGAAACTTTTTCCGTTTGGCTTGCTTGATATCTTGATGGAGATCCGACGTACGAGTACGGTTGCGGTGAATGGCATGGGAATCCTGCCGGAATTTCAGGGGCATGGTGGTAATGCCTTGTTATATTATGCTATGGGAGAAACGCTGCTGAATTTTGGCCAATTTGCGCATGTGGAGATGACCCAGGTGGCAGAAACCACAGAGCAAATGCGCGCCGATCTGAAAAATTTGAATGGCGTGGAGTATAAAAATAATCGCGTGTATCGAAAGTTGTTGGGATAGGTCAAATTTTGAGAACAAAAACCGCGGATGAGAGCCCATCCGCGGTTTTTGTTTTTCTTAAGAAGTTTCTGCTTTGCCAAGTTCCACAGTGATCGGTTCGCTCATACGTTGAACTTCGCCATCCTCTAACTTGGAAAGTGGGAGGATGATATGGAACTGACTTCCCGGAAAATTGACTTCATCATAACCGGGGCTTTCAACCCAGATACGCCCGCCGTGTGCCTCGACAATACCTTTGGAGAGTGCCAACCCCAGACCTGCTCCACCGCCTTTGAAGCGTGATTTGCTTGTGGAATGTTTGCCAAGTTCACCGGGTTGATAGAACTTTGAGAAGATCACTTCACGCAAATTTGGATCCACACCGACGCCAGTGTCGCTAACGATGAGCTCAACCCCGCCATTGGGTAAGTTGATAATGGCTGGGATGTGTTTTCCGCTGATGGTGATCCAGCCGTTGTTTGGGGTAAATTTGATGGCATTACGGATCAAATGATGGAAAAGCTTTTCCAATAAATGAGCGTCTGCTTTTACAAGAGGTATGGAAGAAACTTTGATGTTGAGAATCTGTTCGCGTTCTTTGACGGTTTTTACATGTTCCAGACATACTTGATGGATTAATTGACCTACATCAACCGGCTGAAGATGCGGTTTGAGCGATCGCGCGTCGATCTGGGCAATGTCGAACATCGAGTCCATCACTTCGTGCAGACGAAGCGTCCCATCATGGATACCCTTCATCATGGACTTTTGTCCCTTTTCAATCTTGGGATCATCCATCAACATTTCGGTATAACCTTTGATGACGGTCAATGGTGTCCGAAGTTCATGCGAGGCGATACTAATGAAATCGGACTTCGCCTGGTCGATACGTTGCAGTTCCTGATTATTCTTTTCCAATGTGCGGCGGGCTTGTCGCAATTCCTGGTTCAGGCGCATGAGGTTATCTACGAGGCGGGCATTTTCTAGCGCCACAGCCGTCTGGTTGGCATGGGCGCTTAGAACTGATAGATCTTCACGGGTGTAACGGTTGCCGCTTAACTTTGAACCGAAGGCAAGCAAACCGATCCATTGTTTTTTTGCAAAGATGGGAATGTACACCTCGGAGCGCAATTCGTTGAACCAATTTTTCTCGAGGGGAGAAGCGGCTCGGAAAGCAGGAAGCAGGTCCAGGTCATATTGAAGAATTGGTTTTTGATCGCGGATAAAGTACGAAGCGATGACCCCATCTTCGTCCAATTCAACAGCGACCATTTGTCTTTCTTCGGGGCTGCGTGCAGAACGGATTTTATAAATCTTGCGTCCATCAGTCTGACGTTCAGCGTCTACAAGGAAAAGAAAACCGCGGTCGATCTGCATGGCTTCGAGCATGATGCCAATGGCAATGCTGGCAAGGCGATCCATATCGAGGATGTTACTTATGCTTTCGCTGTATTGATGTATGGTGAGGCTGGCATCATATTGATCGCCTTTCATCCATGTATTGATGGCACGCGAGACCAGGTCTGTAAGCGGTGAGAATATTAACGCAATGAAAAACGCAACAGCTGCACCCGCGATCAATGGGCTGTAACTGGGATTCCCGCCAAAGAGTGCCTGAATGATCAAGAACCCTGCTACATAAAAACCAACGATACCTATGGTACTTGCAACATAGATCAAGACACGGCGAGTGATATTCTTTAGGTCTGGCACGTAATGAGTACCAACTACATACGCCATGCCGATCGCAACGAACAATCGCACTGGTTGTCCCATGATCAATACGCTGGAGAAAAGCAGAATATCGCTTAACAAAGTAAAAATAACCGGTGCCCACCAATATCCCAAGCGACTGCGCAAGAGGGGTTGTCGACTCTGACGCTGAGCACTGGAGAGGTTCAAGATCATGATGATGGATAGAATCAACCATCCCAACATGACCCAGGCAGGACCAAGCCTCGAACGATACAAGACCAGCTCGCCGTTCGTCCATAAGGTGTCTGGTAAATTCAAAGCATTTGTCAAAATCAATGCTAAACCGATCGCCCAGACCCCAAAATAACCGAGCCATGCCCACCACAACTCACGCTTCAAAAAGACCTGAAGGGTGAGCATCAGGACGATTACAAGTGTGAACGAAACGTAAGTTTGAAGTTCCTGGAAAAGAAAGGCATTATCCCCGCGATCTTGCCAAATGGCTTCTGCAATGTTGATGACCATTGCAAGTAAAGCATACAAAACGACCAACCATGTGGCAGCACCCTGTCCATCTTCACGTCGTTGAATGGCAAAAAAAATGACCGGCAGGTAAAACACGCCAATGAACAATAGGATGATGACTTGTGCTAGCGATGAGCTCATGATGGTGGCTGAAATTTTACTCTAATTCATTGATAATCGGTTATCATTATTGTATGCTTACATCACGTGCCTCCCGTCTTAAGTACAATTTTTCGCAGGATTTTTTTCGCCCCGACGGGCATGTTATTTTTTCAGATATTTCCTCTGCCCGGGCATTTGCCGATCAAATGTCAGCACATCGTAAGGAACCAGTTTCTGCATCTGACCTCTATGTTCTTTCCCTGCTCGATGAGGCATATCATATTTTGCTTCGCAATTATTACAGCCGTTATGCAGGGGCGATGGGACGGGCAATGAGTTCGGTGCAATCTGCGCTTGGCTCAAAATATGACCTGACGTTGACCAGGTTTACTGAAGAGTTTCCCCCTAAATCCGTATTTCGTGGAGAAATAACTGCGGGTGATTACCTCGCGTCCAACCTGCAAAACCAGGGGAATTTAGGAATTAGCGTTCATGCGGCTGCAGTCGAAGAGATGCTGTTGATCAACAATGTCAACAAGAACCCAGCCATAAATCCTTACAAAGACCTTTTTGATGAGAACGTAATGAATGGTTCTGCTTTCCAGGAATTCACAACACGTTTGTTGGGATTCTTCTCCAATCAACCCGGTTTTGGGGATGGGGTGGCAGGCAAAGCAGAGACTCTCGCCGACATTTTACGTGGACCTATTGATGCATCTCCTGATTCATTGGAAGGACAACTGAAGTTCATTCTTGATAAATGGGGATATTTACTCGGCGGGGAATTCTCCGAACGTATTCTGCGCGGTATGGACTATCTGCGTGAAGATACCATTCGTAAACAAGGACCCATTGATACCTTCAATGTTGAAACCCATGTGCCTACATTCACGGGACATGAATATGCTGAATACGAGCGCTACAGTCCAGACCAAGATTGGATGCCACGCCTCGTTTTAATGGCAAAGAACACTTACGTTTGGTTGGACCAACTTTCGAAAAAATATGAGCGCGAGATCAAATATCTCAATGAAATTCCGGATGAAGAATTGGATCTACTTGCATCACGCGGCTTTACCGGTTTGTGGTTGATTGGTTTGTGGGAAAGAAGTCGCGCCTCACAGCGTATCAAACAACGCATGGGTCAAGAGGATGCTGTGGCTTCAGCATATTCACTGCATGCATACGATATTGCCGACGATCTCGGTGGTTGGAACGCATTACAAGACCTGCGCTCACGCGCCTGGCAGCGTGGTATCCGCCTCTCTGCTGATATGGTTCCGAATCACATGGGTATCGACGCACAGTGGGTGACAGATCATCCCGATTGGTTCCTATCTACCCCCTTCTCGCCTTATCCTTCTTATTCATTCAAATCTGAAAATCTATCAGATGACCTGCGTGTGGGCATTTATCTTGAAGATCACTATTACGATAAGACCGATGCCGCTGTCGTCTTTCAACGACGCGATCTCCAGACCGGCGATGTGCGCTACATTTATCACGGCAATGATGGAACATCCTTCCCGTGGAACGACACGGCTCAATTGGATTATAGCAATCCGGTCGTCCGTGAGGCGGTCATTCAAGTTATCTTACATGTAGCCCGCAATTTCCCGGTTATCCGCTTTGATGCGGCGATGACCCTTGCCAAGAAACACATTCAGCGCTTGTGGTTCCCTGAACCTGGGGCGGGGGGAGCGATTCCTTCGCGCTCACAATTTGGTATGACCAAAAACGAGTTCGACGAAAAGATTCCCATCGAATTCTGGCGCGAGGTCGTGGACCGTGTCGCTGCTGAAGTACCAGACACTCTTTTACTCGCTGAAGCCTTCTGGCTCATGGAAGGATATTTCGTCCGTACACTCGGTATGCACCGCGTCTATAATTCTGCGTTCATGCACATGCTGCGCGATGAAGATAATGCTAAATATCGCATGGCGATCAAGAACACGCTCGAGTTCGATCCCCAAATTCTGAAGCGTTATGTCAACTTCATGAACAACCCAGACGAGAAAACCGCGGTGGAGCAATTTGGCAAAGGCGATAAATACTTTGGCGTTTGCACCGTCCTTTGTACGTTGCCCGGTTTACCCATGTTCGGTCACGGACAACTCGAAGGCTACTCTGAAAAATATGGGATGGAATTCCGTCGCCCGAAATGGGAAGAAACTCCAGACGACGGCTTGATGCAAGCCCATCACTGGCGGATCTTCCCGCTCCTTCACCGCCGCCGCCTGTTTGCTGATGTGGAGAATTTCCTCCTCTACGACCTTCAGAAACCCAACAATGGGATCGACGAGAATGTGTTTGCATATTCCAATCGTCTAGGCGAAGAACGAGGATTGGTCATTTACCATAACAAATTTGGTGATACCAAAGGTTGGTTCAAGACGTCAACCGCTGCATTAGACAAAGTGTCTGGCACTATGACACACCGCACTCTCGCAGAAGGTCTAGCCTTACCTCGCAGTGGATATGTCATTTTCAAAGATTACGCCTCGCAGTTGGAATATGTCCGCTCGTGTGAAGAGATCTGGGAAAAAGGCATGTATGTAGAGTTGGGTGCATACCAATGCCATGCTTTCATGGATTTCCGTTTTGTCCACGATCCTGAATGGCAGATCATATGTGATTATTTGAAGGGTGCAGGTGTACCGTCTTTGCAGGAAGAATGGCAAAGGACGTTTGCTCCTGTTGAAGCGATGAAAGAAGATGTGCCTGTTAAGAAGAAGCGCGCTGCTCGCAAACCTGCTGTGAAGAAAACGACCGCCAAGTCAGCGAAGAAACCTGCGACAAAGAAAACGGTTTCAAAGACAAAGCCAGCGAAAAAGACAAGTGTAGCGAAGAAACCTGAAAAGAAAACAATCACTACAAAAAAGACTGTGTCTAAGCCAAAGGCGACAAAGACAGTAACAACAAAGAAAACTACCGTAAAAAAGACGACAGCCAAAACGGCAGAATCCAAACCAATAGCTAAGAAAAAGACTGTCAGTAAGAAGAAAAGCAAGTAGGCCATCTACTCGGTTAGAGAATCCCTCTCTAGCCGAGTATTTTTTCAGGAGACACCATAAAACTAAAACTTTACCTCATTACATTCCTTGCTTTCCTCGCCATTGACTCACTGTGGCTGGGGTTGGTCGCGCCATCATTTTATCGATCTCAAATTGGCTACATTATGGCAGAGACTCCCAACTACTTCGCGGCGGGGTTGTTCTATCTGGTGTTCATTTTTGGAATGGTGGTATTTATCGTTGAACCGGGTGTGTGCGAAGGAACGTTAATGCAATCGGTGTCTCGGGGTGCATTGTTCGGTTTGGTGACCTATGCCACCTATGATCTGACCAATCTTGCCACGTTGGAAGGTTGGCCTGTGTTGTTGACGGTGGTCGATCTGACATGGGGAACAGTTTTGAGTGCGGCGGTAACGCTGGTCAGTGTTTGGGTGGGGAAGAGGTTCATTAAGTAGGATCAACCTCAAGTCTGGCATGATGCGCGTAGTCAGATTAGGATGCGATAAATATATTTACATGTCCACCCTACAAATCCCATACGAAATCGTTACATTACGAAAATCATATTGACTTGAATTTTGAAAAGTACTATACTGACAACCAATAAGAGGTAACGCTGCCATGCGATTATTTCACGGAAATACCCAGGTTTGTAAATAAAGACACGCGTATATACACGCGTGTCTTTTTTATATCTAAATAAAATTCAAAAAAGGAGACTTTTGCCATGGACTACGGAATGATCGGCAAGCTCGAAAAAGCAAAACGCTATGCGGAGGACCGCAAACGCTTCCGCTTTAATCAGTTCGACCTTACTTTCCACGGTGACAATAACGAACACCATGTAACTTACGATAACGGTGTATTCCATTGTGATTGCGAATTCTTCCTGACCCACAAACGCTGCGGACATTCCATGGCGCTCGAGATCCTTCTTAAAGACATGATCGTGGAGACGGTCGAAGCCTAACCTTACAACTGAATAGTTCTACTGCCCTCCATACTCAGTGGGGGGCAGTTTTTCTTTATGGACTCTGCAATTTCTTAAAAAATGTGAGTTCGTTGTAAAAGTAGACGTGATGAGGATAAATGCTGAAACCGCGGATTTCTAATCCTTTTCCGCGTTTATCTGTTCTTGTCAGCGTCCAAAATTAAGTGATATTCTGCGAAGCGAATTAGACATTCTCATTAAATCTTAAACAATGTAGAGTAAAATTTTCTCTATGAAACAAATTAACCGTAGAGATTTTCTAAAAATAGGCGGGCTGACCCTTGGTGGGCTGGCTTTTACGCCTTTCCTGCCTGGTCTTACCGATTTTGACGATAGTTTTGTCGTGCGAATTGCCACCAAAGATATGCCTGTGCGCAAAGAGCCGACCGATAAAAGCCGCATTGAGCTCTCTCACTATCGAGATGAGCTGGTTCATGTTTATGGCGAGATCACGGCTGAGGAACCAAAGCATAACCCGGTTTGGTATAGGGTGTGGGGCGGTTACCTCCACCGTGGACGTTTGCACCGTGTTCGTACAATTTATCAAAAACCCATTGATTCAATACCTGAAGGCACCCGCCTGATCGCGGATGTTTCTGTGCCTTTTACCACCCCATATCGCTTCTCAAAAACCTTTGGCTGGCAGCCTATGTCGCCACCCATGTATTACGGTTCGGTTCACTTTGTCGAAGCTGTGGAACAAGGACCAGAAATGGCAGATTACGACGGACCTTGGTATCGTATCTTTGACGAACTCGATTCCAACGTAACCTATTATGCGCCTGCCATCCACATGCGCATCCTTCCACAGGATATGCTTTCACCCATTTCGCCGGATGTTCCATACGAAGATAAGCTCATTGAGATCAATCTCACAACTCAAATGCTCTATGCGTATGAATATGGCAGTATGATCTTCCAAACCAATATTTCCTCTGGTGTACCTGGCGACCCAACCGGGGGGACGGGCATACCCACCACTACACCAGCAGGCAAGTTCACCATCATGGATAAAGTCCCTGCCAAACATATGGGGTATAGTTACTTCGGACAGCAAACAACAGGCAATGTCCTTGCAGATGTTGATAACTATGTCCTTCCTGGCGTACCGTGGACTTCCTTCTTCACCCCTCAGGGTCATGCGTTCCACGGCACGTATTGGCACGAGAACTTCGGTTCACCCATGAGCCACGGTTGTATCAACATGCGCACCAATGAAGCCAATTGGATCTTCCGCTGGGCAAAACCCGAACCCATCGTTGGTAACGTTGCCACACGCGGGCT
>JBEBCV010000140.1:0-26610 GCA_041157505.1 Chloroflexota bacterium
CTCGCGTTGAGCCACAAGCCAGACAGGTCTTAACTTATTGAACATATTCTTTTCCTTTTGCCGCCGCCATGACCTTCAAATAAACCTGCTCCAGTGTACGTGTCTCTTCCTGAAAGGCAACCACAGGCGCGGACAAGGAAGTGAGCCGCTGCACCAATTCAGGATTTGACTCCTCGGGCGTTTCCACCCGGACCTTCAAACTGGTCGGTGTCGTCTCGAGCAGTTCCATCCCATTTGGCAATTCCAACCTGCTCGCATCCCAAGCAGATGCAAATTTGATGACATATTCCGATGCGCCAAGTACATCACGTTTTAATTCATCCAATGTTCCCTGGATCAATATCTTTCCGCGATAAATGACAGCGATCTTATCTGCGAGAAGTTCCACTTCAGTGAGATTGTGTGAGCACAACATGATTGTCCGTTGGGTAGACTTTAGCCTGGCGATCTCATCTCGCACCAACCTCGCGGACTCAGGATCCATGGCGGAGGTGGGTTCATCGAGCAGCAAGACGCTGGGTTCATGCATCATTGCCCGAGCGAGTGCCAACTTTTGGCGCATTCCTTTGGAATATTCGCCAATGCGGCGTTTGGCAGCTTCTGCCAAACCAAAATATTCAAGCAGATTATCGGTTCGAGATTTGCGAAGTGCAGGAGCGAGGCTGTAGACCTGTCCAAAAAAGTCCATATATTCCAGGGCGGTCATGCGCATGTACAAACCATGATGTTCGGTTAGCACCCCCACCGAAGCGCGGACGTCATGCCCGTTCTTGCTTACGTCAAATCCTGCTACGCGCGCAGAACCGCGGCTGGGCTGCAATAAAGCCGTCAACATGCGGACGGTCGTCGTTTTCCCTGCGCCGTTCTGCCCCAACAAGGCAAGAATCTGCCCGGCGCCAATGGATAGGTTGACACCATCCACCGCCATAAAGTCGTGGAATTGTTTACTTAAATCATTGGTTTCGATCATTGGAATTCCTTTTTTACTAAGAGAAGAACCAGCTTCATTTTATTACCCCTCCCCCATGACCATCCTTCTCAAAAACCTTACAAAACTGGTGCAAGCCTACGGTGACCTAAAATGCCTGCAGAAACAATGAAAAGGATCGCAAAAAATACCTGGTTTGCATTTACGTCATTGACCAATGCCACGTCTAGCCGCAGGGCTTCGAGCAGGAAACGGATCAATGAATAGTAGGTTAAGTAAACAAGAAAAATATCGCCCGGTTGAAAAACATCTGCAAATTTGCTGCGAGAAAGCCAAAACAATACAGCAAAGCCAGTGAGCGTAAGGATCACTTCATAAAGGAACAAGGGATGGTAATTCTCGACCTGTTCGTATCCGATCAAGCGATGTTCTGGTTGAATGAAGATCGCCCAAGGGAGGCTTGTGGGCAAGCCATATAATTCTTGATTGAAATAATTCCCAATACGTCCGATTACTTGCGCTAATAACATACCCGGCGCAAGCCCATCAGCCAGATCCCAAACTGGAAGATCATCTTTGCGGGATGCACGCCAAAGAGCAAAAGTCCCGCCGAGGATGGCACCAGGGATTCCGAAGCCGCCGATCCAAAAGGAGAGGATATCCAAAGGGTGGGAAAGATAATGCCTGGTGGTCAGACCAAGCTGAACGGAGGAAAGAGGCGGGGTGAAAACATGCCAAAGCCGGGCACCGATCCATGCCCAGACCGTTACAGGGACAAAGAGATAATAGATGATCTCTGCATCCTGAAAGCGGCGTTTGGCTTCAATGGCAGCCACCAAAGCCCCCATTGCAATGCCAAGCGCGATCAATAGCCCGTTCCAGCGCAGCACTAAAAATCCAAGCTCAATGCTGTCTGTCACTTAGTTTCCTTAGAAAGTCTGGATTGTTTGATACGTTCTCGCCCTTGTTCACGGACATGAAGAATGCGTTGATATGCCGTGATATTTGCCAGCACGGCGATAATGACCACTGCAACAAAAGGTTGATTGAAGACCAGCAGTGGAATTAAGACAATATAACGCTCAAGACGTGTGAGAATACCCACTTTGGCTGTGAAGCCCAACCCCTCAGCGCGGGCTTTGACGTAAGATACCAATACCGAACCAGCCGCTGCAAGGAAAGAAACCATCACACCGGGATAATCACCTTTTGTGAGAAAGAAGTACAACAAGCCGCCAAATGTGACCAACTCTGCATAACGGTCGCTGACCGAGTCTACGAAGCCGCCAAAATCGCTGGGTTCGCCGCGCAAACGCGCCATCGTTCCATCGAAAGCATCCACAAGCACAGATATCAGCAAGATGATCGCCCCTGTGGTCATATGACCTTGTGCAATAACGTATGCGCCGACCGTTGTCCCTGCCAAGCCCAACAAAGTAATGCTGTTGGGAGTCAACCCAAGCCTATTGAGAAAATTTCCAATAGGGTCAAGAATGCCTTTGAAAATGATTCTTGCACGGTCTGAAAAGGTTGGTTTTGGGTTCATATTCTAAATTAGAACTCGCTTTTACTTTTCGCCATCGTTCATCTCATCTTCTTCGCTGACGAGAACTTCTCTTTCCTTACCGCCGCCTTGAGACGGACCGACCACACCCATGGATTCGAGTTGATCGAGAAGCCGTGCCGCACGTGGATACCCGATGCGCAAACGACGTTGGAGCATGGAAGCAGATGCACGTTGCTGTTGACGAACAATGGAAACCGCTTTTTCCACCAGACCATCATCTTCATCTTCATCTGGTTCTTTTAATAGCGTTTCCCATGGTGGGACTTCCACCGCATCCACATCCCAATTCTTTTGCCAATACGAAATGATACGTTCGATCTCCATATCGGTGATCAACACCCCTTGCGCACGGATCGGTGTTCCCATCTCTGGGTTGAGGAAGAGCATATCACCGCGCCCGAGAAGTGACTCGGCACCTGTGTAGTCGAGAATAACACGACTGTCTGTGCCGGATGCGACTGCAAAGGCGAGACGAGCCGGGAAGTTCGCTTTAATGAGACCAGTAACCACATCTGTGGAGGGTCGCTGGGTGGCAACAACAAGGTGAATACCTGTTGCACGCGCCATCTGGGCAAGACGGACGAGATTATGTTCCGTCTGGTCTGGGGCAGACATCATCAAGTCGGCAAGTTCGTCGATCAACACAACGATACGTGGAAGCTGCTCCCCATCAGCAGAGCGGGAAACTTTTTTATTATAGGAATTCAGATCACGGGCATGCATTGCTTCGAGCAGGCGGTAACGATGTTCCATTTCTACCACCACCCAACGCAGAACGCCAAGGATGCGGTCAAGGTTTGTCTCAACTTTGCCGAACAAATGCGGCAAGCCATTGAAACGGATCAACTCAACCATTTTCGAGTCGATCATCACCATGCGCAACTCTTCAGGCGTATTGTTCATGGCAAGACACGCCGCAATAGATGTGATACAGACCGACTTACCGGAGCCGGTAGACCCTGCGATCAACAAGTGCGGCATTCGCGCCAGATCTGCATTGACCGGATTGCCAGAGACGTCACGTCCCAGCGCCACAGCCAAGGGAGCACCCACTTTGTAGAATGAGTCACTCTCAAGCAATGCCCGCATACGGACAACGGAACTGTTGAGGTTCGGAACTTCGATACCCACATAGGGCTTACCCGGAACCGGCGCTTCAATACGCAAACGTTGAGCAGACAGCGCCAATGCAAGGTCTTTCTCTAGTGAAGCGATCTGCGCCACACGGACCTTCATCTGTTGCGCATCTTCTTCTTCGTTGCCTCTTTTGATGAAACCCGGCTGGACAGCGAACTGCGTCACCGATGGACCTACTCGATACCCAATGACCGTTGCCGGGATACCAAATTCAGAAAGGGTCTTCATGATCAAACCAGCGGTCTGATTGATGGTACGTTCATCAGCACGGACGGCTGAATCACCCATCAAGATGTTAAGTGGAGGCAAGTCCTCTCCGCGCGGAGGCGGTTTGAGAGACTTCTCCTGTTTCTTTTCTTCTGCTTTTAATTGGGTACGAAATTCCGGCGGAATTGCAGGAGCTTTTTTCTTCGGTACAACCGGCTGCTTTACCACCGGCTCTTCCACTACTTGGGGTTGAAATTCCGGTTCAGGCACATTAACGATCACTGGCGCTTCATCACCTGCAATTTTGATGAGCCATGCTTCGAGTTTTGCCCAAAGACCAAACCCCGTTGCCACAGCAAGCGCCCAAAGAAGGAAGAGCACCAGGGTGCCGAGCACTGTTCCCATTTGCCACATCAAACGCACGATCCCCCAACCGAGACGTCCACCGTCCATGCCGGATTCAGCCCGGAAGAGGTCATTGCCCGAGAAAGTAGCAAGCAAGCCCAGGGTTAAGAGAGCGGCGAGTTCAAGCGCCAAAATGCGTCCCCAACGAATAGAGCCCCGCTCACGTTGAAGAAGTGAATATCCGAGATATGCGATCCCCACCAGAATCAAAAGACTTCCCCACCCAAACCAGGTGCGCAGAATGGATGCGATCGGCGTTAATAAAATGCCGTCGGTCCAATTCCAAATGGCAAAGAATGCCATCACTGCAAATGCGATGAGGGCTACACCTATGGCATCACGAACGAAACGCCCAAATTGCGTATTGAAACGTGCAAGTCGTTCAAGCCAGTCATTGCGCGGCGTGAACTCCTCTTGAGCGAAGCGCCTTGAGTTGGTGGGTTTGGTCATTCCTTATTCAAGCCTCATGCTGAAACCAAGGCGATGATGTGCTGGGTCGAGATGCAGCACACGCACCTGGATCGGTTGCCCATCAGAAAGGATATCTTTGAGTAGTATGCCTTCTTCGTGTGGAATTTCAGATGCATGTACCAAACCTTCCACGCCGAATTTATCGAGCCGGGCAAAGACACCATAAGAAAGCACACTGGTGATCGTGGCACTATGAACTGACCCGATCGGAAATTCATTTGCGGCATTTGTCCATGGGTTGGGAAGTAAGCGCTTCAAGCTCAACGCCACACGACAGCGCTCGGGGGCAAGATCGAGCACTTGCACATCGATAATACTGCCCAGTTTTACAAACTGCGAAGGATGAGTTACACGCCCCCATGAAAGTTCAGAGATGTGGATCAACCCTTCAACACCGCCGAGGTCAACGAACACGCCGAAGTCGGTTACATTGGTCACGGTTCCGCTCACATTCTGACCTGCATGCAGAGAATGGAACAACTCCGCACGTTTGCCAGGTTCGGTTTGTGCAGCACGTTCTGAGAACACCACACGGCCATCTTCAGGCACACATTCGATTACCTTCAATCGTAAAGAACGTCCGATATAAGGTTCAAGATCGTGGCTGCGGTCGAGATTATCCCGGCCCGCAAGTTCGATCAAATGAGAAAAAGGTACAAAGCCAAAGAGACCATCCCCTTCCACGAGCAGCCCTCCACGGTTATGCCCGGTGACGGTAAGGTCTACGATACGATCTTTTATATACAGATCTTTGATCTGGGTCCAATTGACCGTTACCGTTTCTTCTGTGGATTCCTTCCCCGCCTCTTTCTGGACCTCGGGCTTGGGCGGCACCAGACGCTGAGTCTGCGTCGTATGCCTGCTCTCCTCCGCAAGGACCGATTCCCACCATCCTTCGTCGATCGTGGGTTCAGCTTTGTTGTACTTGGTTTTTTCGTTCATAACATTCTCCTTATAAATCGCCGCACCCTAGATCCCAATGCGCCCTCCGTGAGAAACACCAGGATCCTTCGACGAATTTCTTCCAATAAAAAACGTTCATTGTTCCAACTGATTGACTTCCATTTCAAGGATCGCCTTGGCAACCGCTTCGATCGCCACACGCTGTTTGCGATATAAATCCGCCTCAGACATGGCAAGCCGTGCCGCCACATCACGCACTTTGCGTCCTTCGATGAATTTCATTTCTAGGATATTGTAGAGTATCCATTCCGTAGTGAACTTGCGATCACCCCGCGGCTTGACCTCATCCACTGCACGGCGCAAAAGGGTTCGTAGTGCATTTGAGACGTTACCATCTTCTTTTTCTGCCAGTTCACGAACCACCTGTAATTTAGTGAGCGGGTTGTTTGTAAATTTAGGTCCACCCCAGTAATGGGTCAATGCATCTTTAACCCAATTCGCCAGATCTGCCTCTTGTGGAATCGGCGCATTAAGCAAATTGGCATTGGTATCGTATCGGCTCGCTGCACGCATACGCTGGATCATTTCCACTTGCGGCTGGATATCTGCCAACGAACGGAAGACGCGTTGCTGAAGCTGGCGGTCTTCCAATGCCAGGGCAGCTCGGTCTGCTAAAAGCCACAAGGACTCACGTTGCTCCTGTTCCATGAATTCACGCTTGCCATTCTTTGCCACACCCAACAGACCCAACAATGGCGGGAGTTCATCCCGGTCCATTTCGGGGCGGCGGCGGGTATAAAGCGGAAGTACCCAATAATTCCCCCACTGAAATTCGTGACGCAGATCGCCATTGACATGGTCCAACGCTTCGGTAAGACTTTCCTGCTCGAGCATGGCACGATTGCCTGCCACTACGACTGGTAGCAATGTTTCATCATCCAATGCCGCAACAAATGCAGAAGGTGATTGTAAATGGTCTCGTACAGCCGCCAGCACCGCTTCTAAAAATTGCTGAAGATCACTCTGGGTAAGCAGGCGTTCTTCCACATTTTGTAAAAGTTCCAATTCATTTCGATCGCGTCCAAAGAACAACCATCGCTCCCAAAGCGGTGCAGCGAACGTAATGGCATGTTCAAGCAGCAAAACCGAAGCTACAACGGTAAATGGCACGAAAGCGCTGTAAGGTGTGCCAAGCAACTCACCACCCCGGCGCACAACTGTCATTAAACCAAGCGTAGCAGACGCAGTTACTGGTCCACGCATGATCCATTTGAAAAGTCGGCTCTTGATCACACGGTCTGGCCATGAAACGCCAAAGAACGCCACCGCATAAGCCATCATCACCACCAATGCTCCCACCAAAACATTGATGACCGTCGCAGCGCTCCAAAAAAGAAATTGATGTTGTGCCGCCAATGCATACCCGAACAAAAGATACGGGTAGGATCCAAGTGCTGGGGCGGTCGCGCCAGCCATCAGGTAGATCATGCGGCGTCTGCCTGAGCGGGTCAACATCAAAGAATAGGCACGGTAAAAGTTAACACCCGCCCATACCATTGAGATCACATAAAAGATCGTAAAAACCTCTGTCCAAATGGTTCTCTGCAAATAGGGTGCAGGTTTACCATCTGGCACGATCGGTCCGAGCAAATAACCAAAAGAAAGCAAAAGGAGGAAAAGAGCAGAGATGGCGTACATGCCGCGCACGGCAAAACGTCTTCGTCCCCGTGAAGGTCGACCAGCTGTCACCAACAAGGCATCTGAAAGATGCAAATATGCCGCAGGCAAAAATGCCAAACCAAACCATTGCAGCCGCATCAACAGATCGAGCGTTTTAATGGATACAGTATTGTCTTGTAAAGATTCAGCTGTGAAAACGATCACCACACACAATAAGATGATCGCGAACGAACGAGCCACCCTGTCACGCAGGTTAAATGAAAGCGAATAGAGAAACAGCGAGAACGCCGTAATGGCAATCCCCGCCGTCAGAATCTGATTGATCGTTTGGAGCCCCGCCAGTAAGGTTTCTGGCCAACCGTTAATCATGCAGCCCTTCCAATAAAAATCGTGCTGGCGAGCGGTTCAAACCGCCCTCCGTTACTTCAATACCTTGGCAAAAAACAGTGCAACGTCTTTATTTAAGTAATACTGGTCATTATAACCGCAGAACTCGAATCCGGATTTCTGAGCCAGCCGAATCGCCGGGACATTCTTTGACTGCACTTCGAGGATAAGGCGGCGATGCGCTCTAGACTCCGCCCAAGCCTGCGCGGACTCCAACAATGCCATCGCTACGCCGCTACGACGGTGCGCCACATCGATCACCAGATCAAGCACCCATACCGTGGATGCCGTTCCTCGTTCGAGCAGGCTGATGTACCCCACTGGCTCACCATTCTTGAATGCAGTGTACATCATGGAACGGGTGACCCAGTCATCGGCGAGGGCAAAATGATTGTGTGGATATGGAACTTGAATAGAGCGTGGCAACCGCACCTCACGAAAGGTTGCAGCAACCTGTCCCGTGTTACGACGAATCTCCAACTGCCAAACCGCCTCGCTCGTCATAGAATGGTCAATGCCCATTAAACGAGTCAGATCGGTGGCTACGGTCGGGCGGATCTGTAATTCAGACATAAATAAAAAATTACCTTTTATTGATTTGGTACAACTTGAACGGGCACGACACAAGGTGTAAGAGAAGTTCCCTGATTATCGATCACGACCAGCCTTAATTGATAATCACCGGGGGTTAGAGCGGTCGTATCCCAACGTCCAAGCGGACCGGATTTCACGACTACGCGTCCTGCTGCAATGGTCGCCCAAGTATCACTGCCATTTGGAGCAACTTCATATTTATAAAAACCAAAATTCGGGATATCAACCGTGCCGGTCAGTTCGATAATGCCTTTGATCTCATCGCCTGCTTCAGGAAAAGTTAACTCAACCTGCCCGGGAGTGCATCCGGCTGCATTGGGTTGTGCAACTTGAGGTTGATTCGCAAATTGGGTCATCAACTCTGGTGAAAGGGTACCCGTGGGTGTGGAGATCAAGTCTAGAGTAGGTGTGGCTAGAAAAAAATCAGCAGGGAGCCCCGGGATGATGAAAGAAGCCATGAAGAACTCCACACAGAAAAAAACCACGATCATGGCAAAGATGAGAGCAGAACGCCCAAATCGGCGCGCTGAAAATTCGCGCTCCAAACTGAATACTGCCACCTGCCATTCACGCCATGAACGATACAGCCAACGAAAGGAGAACAAAGCTCCGATCGCCAACACGATATAGATCAAAATCTCGTATTCAGCGAGGAATTTTAGAAAATCTGACATCCAGCTACCTTGCTAAATTACACATTTAGATTCCGCGAAGGACACCCCGCACGATGGTCTCGATCTTGGGTGTGATGATACGCCCAGCTTCGATGACTTCTTCGTGTGTTGTGATGGTAGATCCATCCAAATTGGCTTTGTTACTGACACCAGAAAGTCCCAGAACGCGCATGCCACCATGACGCGCCACGATCACTTCCGGCACGGTGGACATACCCACAGCATCTGCCCCAGCCAGGCGCAGGAACCGTAGATCGGCGGGAGATTCAAAGGAAGGCCCGCTCAGTCCGGCATACACGCCTTCTCGTAAGGTCAATTTATTTTCTTTTGCTACTTTGCGGGCAAGATCGCAATAATCTCGGTCGTAAGGCTGACTCATGTCCGGGAAACGAGGCCCGATCTCATCGAGATTGGGTCCCATTAATGGGTTCAAACCAGACATGCCCATCAGGTTCAACTGGTCGGTGATCAACATGACATCGCCAGGAGCAAAATTTTCGTTAACGCCACCTGCCGCATTCGTTACAAACAAACTGTGAACACCCAAACGGTGCATGACACGAACCGGCAAGGTAACCTCACCCATGGTATAGCCTTCATAATAGTGAATACGTCCCTGCATTACGATGACGGGTTTGCCTTCCAATTCCCCGATCACAAAGCGACCTACATGCCCATGAACGGTGGAGGTTGGGAAGTTTGGCAGGTCACTGTATGGAATATGAACCGGATTCTGGACGGAATCAGCCAACCCATTAAGCCCTGAGCCGAGAATCATTCCGATCAAAGGTTGAATGGAAATCTTCTTTTTCACAACGTTTACGATCTCGTCGATTTGAGCAAGTGAAATAAAATTTTGCATTTGCGGTACCTTATCACCAGGATTACAAACGGCACATCCCCGTAAAGACCTGTTTGCGCAGGCGATTATAACAGATATAGGAATCGCCTTTTTTGCCCATTTTCATCGAAAAATAAGTGAACTAGATAAAATTTGTTTCTTATGCTATCCTCA
Organism: Chloroflexota bacterium; assembly: GCA_041157505.1. GTDB lineage: Bacteria > Chloroflexota > Anaerolineae > Anaerolineales > Villigracilaceae > Villigracilis. The sequence continues at coordinate 9,969 of JBEBCV010000140.1, forward strand.
AGCGACATGAAAAGCCCTGCCGAAAAAAATTTCCACATCTTTGTTTCCTTGCTGCTAGAGGGATTTGGGGTGGGGATAATCATTATCCCAAGTCATCTTGCCATCACAAGAGAAATCCTTCCCATCTTTCAACTGGAGGTCCTGGGATTTTCCTGTTTTATTATCGCCCTCGCCATTCAACTTCATTGTGTTTGGAATCTTCCGAAAAGCCGGGAATATATCATTCAGGGTATTGGAACGGTTCTTCTATTTATTTCAGGAACTATTCTCTTAAGAAGCGGACAGCTTGTTTGTGCCTTTTCCATGATCGTAACCGGGCTCGTTCAAATTTATGTCCTGCTGCCGATCAAGGAACGGGATAAAGAAATTGATCTCATACATCTGACAATTTCCAGTATCACATTCGTAGCCGGTATCATCCTAGCGGTTACGAAAATGGATATCCCCTATCTCCCGCTTATGGCAGCAGGATTTTTGATCTCTGCTTTTGTTGGTGCGATATCAGTTGTGGTGCCATCCCTCAAGTATGGAGCATTATTAAATAAAGTACAAATTATTCCATGGGCTGCACTTATTTTTCTATACATTTTACCGACCGGAAAAGGTAATTTAGTTACTCCTGCAGCGATCATTGGCAGTCTATTGTTCATAAAATTGATCCCTTGGGATAGCCTGCACATGCCGATGGATGATATTCTCAGCCGCCGTGTGATCGTGATCGCATTTGTTGCCGAGATCTCGCATTTACTGTTTTTAGATGCTTTGCTATTCGCCGTTGACCCAAGTTTCGCCACGAATTACAACACAATAATGTCGATCCGCGGTTCTACATTGGCATTCTTTGTTTTTTTCTCAACAATGGTCTACATTGGGGTGACAACAGTGATCATGACCACCAGCGGACTTATTCAGGAATTGAATAGAACGGGATTTGATAAAGATCAAGTTATTGAATTTCTGGACGTAGAGCAAAATCAATGGACCAACAGGCTCGAAAAATACATCAAACCGTACATTATGACACCGGAAGGTATTCGCGGACGTATTCAAGCAGACAAAATTACTACACTTACAAAACAATCTTCCCTCGATAAAAAACGCAACGCACAATTGACCTTGTTGCTGGAACTCAGTCAACAGCTTGAAAATCAGCTTGACCCACCAGTTTCAGGGCAGCTTGCGGTCAACACTCTTGAACGCGCCCTCAATTGCGGATTGGTTCTTTTATTTGTTCACGAATCGGAACAGAAAGAATTTATGCTCCTTGCCGCTGCGGGACGTCAGACCAATCTCATCCCTAAAGGCTATAGGCAAGACGCCAACAAAGGGGTGATCGGACGCGCTCTCCGCCAAAGAAAAACACAGATCGTTAATGATATTCGTTTAGAACCGGAATACATCGCTTTCAAAAATGAGAATAGCTTATCGGCAGCGGTCATTCCACTTATCTATAATGGTCACATTCATGGGGTCATTACACTAAACAATGAAAACACCAATGCATTTGGCAGCCTTGAGATCGGCATGGCAGAAACTGTAGCAGCTGAATTGACACGAGCATGGGAACGCTCAGGGTACCACGAACGCTTGAAACAACTCATACAAACTGGCAGCCAACTTTCATCGGTACCAGATCCTGAAACTGCCGCAAAAGAAGTTGCGACGATTACTCGTGAGATCATCCAGGCAAAATTCACTTACATCTACATTCAACTTGGACAAGAGCGAAATTTCATTCAACACGCGTCATCGGGGGAAGCGCCACAGTTGATTACGTCTCTCAAAGACCCTAATATTTCTGCCGATATCATCAAACTAGCCCTTCATGCAGCACAGCCTTTCCGTATTCGTGATATTCGAAGATACGATAAAACAGCCAAACTGGTCATAGACAATAACAACCTGCGCAGTTTGTTGGTCATCCCCATCCGATGGCATTATGTAAACATCGGTGCGATCTTCGCATTTGGTAAACAAAATGAGATCATCTTTACAGAGAACGATGAGTCGCTGGCAGAGTTGATATCCATTCAAGCTGGCGGCGCTTTCGAAAGTACATGGCTCCAACAGGAATTACGGGCTTCATTACGCATTACTTCTCTTCTGTATCGCTTGAGTAACCAGATCATTCAATCGGAGAATGTAGAAGATGCCGCTTCAGATATCGCCCAGACCGCTCATAAGCTCGCCAAGAATCTGACAACCGGTATCGTTCTATTCAACCCTGAAGGCGAAGTGATCGCAGAAGTTGTGATCAATGATGAAGGAAAAGTAAGGAATGTAGAACGTCCCACAAACTTGATCCAAGATGCCATGAAATCGGGACAAATGATCTACTTCTCCCCCGATGAATCCATCATCCGCACTTGTTTACCCATTCAATCACCCATCCGCGGATATGGCGCGATCTGGATGGACACGTTAGACGACTCGTCCAAACCATCTGCAAACCCCAATGACCTGCAAGCTCTCGTCAACCAGTCTGCAATAGCGCTGGAGCGTTCGCTTCTTTTGGTTGAATCGCGTCGTCAGGCGAAAGAGATCAAAGAAGCGTATGACACCCTCGAACTCACTTACGATCAAACCCTCGCCTCTCTTACAGCCGCACTGGATGCCCGCGACCGTGAGACAGAAGGTCATAGCATGCGAGTTACAAAACTTGCAGTGAGGCTTGGAGATACATTAGGATACACGCCCAAACAACTAAAGATCCTTGAACGTGGTTCGATCCTTCATGACATTGGCAAGATCGGTATCAGCGACACCATCTTGCATAAACCCGGTCCACTGACAGAAGCGGAATGGGAGATCATGCGCCTGCATCCAGATATTGGCGCAAAGATCGTAGAAGGAATTCCTTTCCTGGAAGAAACCATACCCCTCATCAGACATCACCAGGAACGTTGGGACGGTACGGGCTATCCCGGTAAACTAAAAGGCACCGATATCCCAGAGGTGGCACGCCTGTTCTCTGTTATCGATGCCTTTGATGCCTTAATAAGCAACCGCCCTTATCGCCAGAAAATATCAAAAGAAGCAGCACTTGAATATTTGAGAGAAATGTCTGGCATTCACTTCGACCCGGCAATGGTCACAAAATTTGAAAACTTAATTAAGATGAACCCAGACTTAACTCAAATCAGTGATTAACTATTTCAACACTTCGCCAAACGCTTTCACAGTTTTTTCCACGCCTGCATCATCCACCCAGTAATGCGTCACCAAACGGAATTGACGTGGTGCTGACCAATCCACCATGACGCCATATTTTTTCATCTCAGCGATGATCTGATTCTCTGTCAACTTGATGTGATCTGCCAGTCTGAAATACACCATGTTGGATGCAGGCTCCGCCTCAAGTCTTAATCCCTTGACCTGCTTCAAGCCTTCGTAGATATCCTTTGCCCGGGCATGATCCTGTTTAAGCCGCCCCGTCATCTTCTCCAGGGATACCAACCCCGCCGCCGCCATCACCCCAACCTGACGCATCCCCCCACCCAGCATCTTGCGCAGACGGTGCGCCTTTGCAATAAATTCCTTCGACCCAACCAACATCGACCCGATCGGCGCGACCAAGCCTTTGCTCAGACAGAACATCACCGAATCCGCTGGCGCAACAAGGTCCTTTATATCCACGCCCAAGGCGGCGGTTGCATTGAAGATACGCGCACCATCGATGTGGAACTTCAAGCCATTCTCTTTCGCCAGCTGTCCCACTTGTTTTGTATAGTCTACTGAAAGCACAACACCGCCGCACATGTTCTGTGTATTCTCGATGCAGACCAAGCGCGTAATGGTGCGATGCGAGTCATCCGGTTGAATCGAGGCGCGGATGTCCTCAAGGCGAAGCGTTCCATCTGTTTGATTCGGCACGGGATGAGGATAAATCCCACCCAGCGCAGCCATCCCACCAGCTTCATTAACATAAATATGCGACTTATCGCCGCAGATCACTTCCTCACCGCGCGAACAATGTACAAGCAACGCCAACAGATTGCCCATCGTGCCCGAAGGGACGAACAACGCCGCTTCCTTGCCGAGCATCTCAGCCGCCTTCACCTGCAATTGATTCACTGTCGGGTCATCACCATAGACATCATCCCCCACCTCCGCCTCAGCCATCGCCTCACGCATTTCTGGCGTGGGCTTGGTAACAGTATCAGATCGTAGATCAACAAAATTCATATGGTCTCCTATTTTTACAAGAAATGAGTAACTTGTTTTTTTATTTCTTATCTCTCACTACTCATATCTCTTTACTTCTTCCAACACTGCTTTCAATTCCTCCGGCAAATCAGCCTCAAAGGTACGTGGACTTTTTTCGCCCGGCAGGATGATCTTCAATCGATACGCATGCAAAAAGTGACGGTCTATTGTTGCCGTGACCGTTCGCTTCCCATACACCGAATCGCCAACGATAGGGCAACCCAGAAACTGACAATGCAAACGGATCTGATGCGTTCTTCCCGTATGTGGATGAAACTCCAACAAGGTATGATTTCTGAAAGACTGTAAAGTTTTATATTCACTCACGGCTTCCCGTCCCTTCCCCGCGGAAACGATCGCCATCTTCTTGCGGTGACTTGGGTCACGCCCGATCGGCGCTTCAACACGTCCCGCCGGTGTGGGAGGCTTGCCATCGACCAGAACAAGATATGTCTTCTCCACCTTTCGCAAGCGGAATTGATCTTGCAGCCAATTATGAGCGCGTTCATTTTTTGCAAGTATGATCAAGCCTGATGTCTCTTTATCCAAGCGATGCACCAAACCAGGGCGTTCCTCGCCGCCAATGCCTTCAAGGTCTGGGTCGTACCCCAAAACCGCATTAACCAACGTCCCTGAATAATGCCCCGCCGCCGGGTGGACGACCATTCCGGCAGGTTTATTCACCACGATCAGATCATCATTCTCAAAAATAATATCCAGTGGAATATCTTCTGCGACCAATCCGCTTGGCACAGGTGGTGGGACGCGCACTTCAATATCATCGCCATCTTCGATCATCTGTCCGGCTTTTTTCGCAGCTACCCCATTGACCAAAACAAAGCCATCAAGGATCAAGCCTTGGATGCGGGCGCGAGAAAACTCCGGCAGGCAGGAAACAAGATATTTATCCAGCCGGTCTGGATTTTGTTCATCGTAATGGAATGTTTCAATTCGGTCGGTCATGAGTTTACATCCTTAAGCTCGGCTTCAGGTGTGGGTGATTTTCGCTCATGCAGCCAAGACAATATCAGTAACATAACCACACTGATGTTAATGCTGGCATCTGCAATATTGAAAATATAGAACGTCCCCACCGAAATAAAATCTGTCACCGCTCCAATGGTGAGGCGGTCGATCAAATTGCCAACCGCACCACCCAAATACATACCCGCTGCAACCCACATCCAGTCACTAGGATGGTCCATGCGCGAAACATAAAAAAGGATCAACGCCACGATCACCGTTGTCAGGACGATAAAAACCGTATTGCCGCCCTGAAATAATCCGAATGAAACGCCGCGATTTTGAATATGAAAGAAGCGCGCATACGGCGCTAGCCATTCCATCGATTCAGGCAGCCAGGACGTATTCAAAGGAATGGACTGGATCACCAGCCACTTTGTCCATTGGTCAGACGCAATAATGCCAGCAGCAACAAGGAAAAAGATAAAAAAACGCCTGCTGCGAGGCTGCGTTTTTTCCTGTACAACAATATCTTCAGTCATCAAACTACGAACCTTCCTTTATTGTCTCCGGCTCAGGCTCTGTTTTTGTCTGAGCCGCCTTCATCTTCTCTTCTCGTTCTTTGAGCCATACCCCCAACAGTAATACCACCACCCCAATCGAAATGGACGCATCTGCAATATTGAAAACCGGAAAGGTCCAGATCGAAATAAAATCGGTCACCTTCTGCATAATCAAACGGTCGATCAAATTTCCAACAGCACCGCCCAACTGCAAACCCATTGCCAGTTTCAACGTCCAATCATTGGCTTCCACGCTGGGATAGTAATAAAGAATGGCGGCGATCACAATAAATGCCAAAATAGTAAAAACCAAATTTCCATTCTGGAACATGCCAAATGCCGCCCCGCTGTTATACCAATGCACAATGCGCGCGTATGGGCTAAGCCACATCAAACCTTCTGGAAGCCATTGCCCGCCATACTCAATATTCTCGCGCACCCACCACTTCGTCCACTGATCAAGCGCAACAGATATTCCTGCCACGCCAAGCAATAATAATAGATCTCTCAACTTGGAATTCAACTCTCACCTCAAAACGAAAAGTGCGCCTATTGTACCGCACCCACAAACACCCTCGGCACGCGCGCGCTGATGTTGGTCATCACTTCATACTCGTTCGTTCCAGCCCAATCCGCCAACTCCTCTGGCGCAATGCCGCCACCAAGTAAAGTCACCTCATCCCCCACTGCAATTTCATCCGACCCTGCATCCACCATGAATTGATCCATGCAAATGCGTCCCACTTGCGGATAAGACTTGCCATTGATGATGACTCGTCCTTGATTCGTCATACGGCGGAAGTAACCGTCCGCATACCCGCATGGGATGGTGACCACGCGCTTCGGACTCCCTTCAACCTGCCACAACGACCCATAACTGACAGCCCGCCCTGGCTGTGTGACCTTGCTATATGCCACCTTTGATTTCCACGTGAGCGCAGGCTTCACATCAACAAGCTTGGGAATATCACGCCCTGGATAGACTCCATAAAATAAGACGCCCGGTCGCACCATATCTAAATGTCCTTCAGGCAGATTTAAAATTCCGCCTGAGTTACAGACGTGCCTAATGGATGGCACAGGCAAAGAATGCATTTCGTAAAAATGCAGAACTTCGTGAAACCGTTCTAATTGTTGCTGCGCAGTGACAACATGATTTGGCAAGCCATTCAAATCCACCAATTCAGAGTTTGCGAGATGGGTATATATCCCTTCTATAGCCAAGTGGCTACACGCAGATGCTTTTAGGATGAATTCCTCCGCTTCGTAATGATGGACGCCAACCCGTTCCATACCCGTATCAACCTTCAAGTGGACAGTGAGTCGTTTTCGGGTAGATTCAACTAAATGGTCTGCAGCCAGCAACAAGTCCGGAGAAGAAGCGGTGAGAGTCAGGTCATGTTCCAAGAACAAGGGCAACTGTTCGATCAATGTCCCACCGGCAACCAGAATCGGTTTCTTGATTCCCAGTTGACGAAGGTAGATCCCCTCCTCCACCAAGGCAACACCGAGCATATCCACATAGGGTTCAATGAACGGCGCGACGCCTTCAATGCCATGACCATACGCATTGGCTTTGACCATTGGCATGACCTTCGCGCCGCTGACATGTGCGCGAATGGCTTCTACATTTTTTTTGAGTTGTTCGAGATTGACTTCGAGATAGGTAGGACGCATATTATTTTGAGTACCAGTGATATTCCACATCGGGTTCTGATTCGGGCGGCGGGCTGATGCCAAACTTGGTGGCAACAAAACCATTCTTTTCATAGAACGGACGAGACATTTTATTTGCCTGATCGGTCTTCAACCAAAGATGCTGCGGCGATAAAGTGCGGGCGTGGTCGAGCAGAGCTTTGCCAATGCCGCGCCGATGATAATTCGGGTCAACATAAAGTCGGTCGATGTACTCGCCTTGAATGCCAAGAAAACCAACTGGAGTCCCTTCCAGTTCATAGACCCACATTTGATTTTCAGAAACAATGGGCTTGAAATATTCGCGCGCGCCGGTAAATTCATATCCCATGCGCTGAATAAGTTCAGGTTCGGCAACTTCGATGGCGTCAAACCAAAATTTGGCAACCGTTTCAAAATCTTCTTCATGATACAGGCGGATCATTTCTCTCCTAAAAAAATAAAGCGGACGGGATACCCGTCCGCTTTATTTTACTTCAAGCGAATTTGTAATTAGCTCAATGCGCCAGCAATGGCACCCATCACCACAAGCGTGATGAGATGGTTCCCTTGTTCGAGCACCCAAGCCTGCAAACGATCGGCGAATAATTTGTTGGTCAAGCTAGAAGATGCCACAAAGCCAAGCCAGATGAAAAATCCGGTCATTGCACCAGAACCAAGTGTTGCGCCGCCAGACAAGCCGCCTAAGGTATTGACCACCAAAGACATAAAGACCGCCTGTACAAAGGAAGCGAAGATAACACCTCCCCACACCAGTCCCATACCTAGAGATGAGCCAGGCGTGTCTGAACCACCCATGGTTGGTTCACCAGTTTTTCCAATGGCTTTCCACCAGGCAGGGAAAAAGGTTTTGGATCCGAACCAAACACCACCAATGAGCATGCTTGCGAAAACACATAATGCAACAGCCAACCAATTGATAGAACTAAATTCCATTTCATTCTCCTTTAGATAAAGCAAAAATTTGTCTTCTTTCATTATAATAGAATATATGTTCTGGTCAAATTAAGGATTTATTTCACAGATGAGATTTTTCCGCTCCCAAAAAACCAGAAGGGAGAAGCCCTTCACTCCAAGCTTCTCCCTTTCACGATCCCTAATTCACTTAATTCTATATCTTTCCAGCTACATAATCCAACACATCGATCTTGGTGAGAATGCCAATGGGTCTACTGTTCTCCACCACGATCAAAGCATATCCGGCTGTGAGTGAAGGCATGGCGTCCTCTAGCGGAGTTTCTGGTGGAAAGACTGCGCCGGCATTTTGAACTAAGGCATCGATCTTTTCATCGTTGGTATGTTCATGCTTATCAAGCATATGGTTGAGCAAATCCACTTCTTCGATGAGACCCACCAACGTGCCATCTGCGCCGACAACAGGCATTTGAGAAACCGCATTCTGATGCATGGATGAGACCACTTTACGGATCGAGTCACCCAGCGTTGCGGTAATCAAGGCCTTATTGGGTTTGGCGATCAACAGGTCACCGAGAGCCGTTTCACCAAACTCCATCGAAAGGAAGCCAAACTCACGCATCCATTTATCATCGTAGAACTTGGAAAGGTAGCGCGAACCCGAATCCGGCAGAATAACAACTGGCAAACGTCCCGGCTCAAGCTTGCGACAATACTTGATCGCGCCTGCGATGGCAGAACCAGAGGAGCCACCTGCAAAGATACCTTCCTGTCGCACCAAAGCACGTGCCCACAAGAAGGACTCGCGGTCGCCTGCACGTTCGATGGCATCCACGTATTGGATGTCCATAGTGGAGGGCAAAAAGTCTTCGCCAATGCCTTCCACTTTATAGGTCTTGGGATAAGCACCTTCCGGAATCTTGCCTTTGTTCTGCCAAATCTCAGTCAGGATCGATCCTTCAATATCCACACCAACGATGGTGATATTTGGATTTTTGTCTTTGAGATAACGTCCTACACCCGTGATAGTTCCACCAGTACCAATGCCAATAATGACATCGGTCACTTTGCCATCGGTCTGTTCCCAAATTTCAGGCCCCGTGCTCAGCTCATGCGTCTTCGGGTTATCGGGGTTGTGATATTGGTTCGCTAAAATTGCATTGGGAGTTTCACGGGCAAATTTCTTGGCAACTTCATAATAAGAACGCGGGTCGTCTGGTCCGACCGCGGTGGGAGTGATAACTACTTTTGCCCCATATGCACGCAGTAAAAGAATTTTTTCATTGCTCATCTTATCCGGCATGACGAAGATGGTCTTATAGCCCTTCAACGCCGCCGCGATCGCGAGCCCTACCCCCGTATTGCCAGAGGTCGCTTCAACGATGGTGCCGCCGGGTTTGATCTCTCCGCGTTTCTCTGCCTGTTCAATAATATTCGCCCCCACCCTATCCTTGACCGACCCGCCAGGGTTCATAAATTCGAGTTTTGCATAAAGCGGAACGGGCAGGTCTTTTCCAATTCGTTCCAGTTTGACGAGCGGAGTATTCCCCATCGCTCCAAGCACATTGTTAAAAACGCGTTTCTCTTTGGATTCTGGCAATCCTGTCGTCATTCTCTCTCCTTTGGTTTTGGGGTATTCTAACCGACTTCAGTCATCTACGATTGGATTATAAACCGGGGGCGGTTGGGTGAAAACAAAAAGCGGCTGCCTTTCTAGGCAGCCGCTTAGCTCACAAATAAATATTACTGTACAGAGTAGTTGAGAGTGGAGTTCAAAGTACCATTGAAATACACTTCAACCTTGTAGGTGCCAGCCGGCCAGCCATCGGCAGGCGGTTCAAAGTAGAAGTAGATCAAAGTGATGTTTTCTTCATCCACATCAATGGCAGCTTCACCAACAAAGAAGTTGGGGTCATATCCTTCAACCTGGTCCACGAACAAACGGGCAGTGATATTGTTGCCGATCACACCGTTGGCAAGATCCCCTACGACGTAAACGGTATCGAACGAACCGAAAGTGGTGGTAGGCTGGGCACCATCAGAGTCACGAGCAGTGCGGACATTCGAAAAAGAAGGCTCGCCAGCAGCACAAGCGAGTTGAGCGGCAATCAACATGATCGCAGCAAGCAAGATCGATAATTTTTTTGCTTTCATTTCGGCATTCTCCTTTAGATAAATATAGGCAGGAAGCCCTGCCAAGTTTTGACATTATACACAAACCACAAAGAACCATACCCCCTAAATGGGCTATTGCACTTCAATGTAAATACGTTTGTTGATGGCGCCTTTGCTTTTATATTCAACAACCTTAATAGTACCCACTTCAGACGTATTTGCAACATGGGTTCCGCCGTCGGCTTGCAGGTCTAGACCTACGATCTCAACAGTGCGGACTTGCAGAATGCCTTCAGGGAGAAGGTTGATCTTGGTGCGGATCAGATCAGGAATCTGGAACGCCTCTTCTCTCGGGAGGATCTTGACTCTGATCTCACGGTTTTTCCCCACCTCTGCATTGACCGCTGCCTCGATCTCACGGACAAGTTCTCCGCGCATGGTCTCGAATTCAAAGTCCATTCGACCTTTGAGTGGGTCCATATCGCCGCCGGTGACCTTGGCGCCATAATCGCGGAAGACCGTTCCGCACAGGATATGCAGAGCGGTATGAGTGCGCATTAGCTGATGTCGCCGCGCCCAGTCCAAGGTCCCGACAGAAGCGGAGCCAGGACCCGGCAAAAGTTCACTTCCACCGAGAAAGTGCAGGACGTCATCCCCCTGTTTCTTGACCTTTTCCACCGGATATTTCACGCCATTGACTTCAAGTGTGCCAAAATCACAGGGTTGACCGCCTCCGCCAGGGTAAAAGGCAGAGCGATCAAGGACGACAGCACGAGATTCAGTGTCTACAGAGGTGATGACAGCTGAAAACTCTTTGAGATAAGCATCGGTTTGGTAGAGGAGTTCGGTCATAGGGGAAATTATACTTGTTTGTCTGAATTGATCTGGCAAAATTAGGATTGGATTAGAGGGCGATTCACCCGCTTGACTTTGGTCTTTCATTTATTGTATAGTATTCTGCGGTAACGAAAAAAGGCACCGCCGTCACGGCTGTGTCTTTTCTTTGCGATAATCCCATTTTTATATACATTTCACCGTGAGGAGAAGCAATGATCAAAGTTAGTGGTCTCACAAAAGACTATGGGTCACGTCGCGCTATCCACAATCTCAATTTTGATGCCCAACAGGGCGAGATTGTGGGTTTTTTGGGTCCCAATGGCGCGGGGAAAACCACCACCATGCGCATCCTGACCGGTTACATGCCGCCCAGTGATGGCGAAGCAATCGTAGCTGGTTATGATGTTGTGGAAGAGTCGTTGGAAGTACGAAAGCGCGTCGGCTATTTGCCGGAATCTGTCCCGCTGTACTACGACATGGTAGTTTTCGACTACTTAAAGTATATGGGCGAAATCCGCCGCATCCCGAACGTGGATGACCGTGTGGAAGAAGTATTGGACATGGTCGGCTTGATCGACCGCTCGAACGGCTATATTGGTAATTTGTCCAAAGGTATGAAGCAGCGTGTGGGCTTGGCTCAGGCGCTTTTGCACCGCCCAGAAGTGTTGATCCTCGATGAGCCGACCATCGGTCTCGACCCGGGGCAGGTTGTGGAAGTGCGCGAACTGATCCGCGAGATCGGTAAGGAACGCACCGTTCTTCTTTCCACCCACCTTTTGAACGAAGCACAAAATCTCTGTGACCGTGTGTTGATTATTAATAAAGGCAAGATCGTCGCAGAAGATACGACGGAGAACCTGCAAGCCCGCCTGCTCGGCGCAGAACGCGTTGTTGTGCGTGTGCGCGGCGAAGCCGATGAACTCGCAGAAACGATCAAGAGTGTCAAAGGGGTTCGCAAAGTGGAAACCCTCGAAGATGGCGGCGTGGAATTCGAATTCGCCTCCGGCAAGGACCTTCGCCCTGAAGTCGCGAAACAGGTCATCAAAGACGGGTACGACCTGCTCGAACTTCGTCCGCTGGGCATGAGCCTGGAAGAGATCTTCCTTGAACTCACTGGAACCGAAGGGAAGAAATAATCTCATGAACAATATTTGGACCATCGCAAAACGCGAATACAACAATTACTTTAATGGACCGCTTGCATATGTAGTGATGCTGGCGATCCTTTTGCCTCTTGGCATTTACTTCAGCCTGCTAATGTTCTTCAACAGCCAGCAGGGCATGTTCGGCGGCGCCCCCGCTCCAGACGTCTCCCCCATCAATGGCTTGTTCGCCTTCCTGATGATCTTCCTCAGCCCGGCACTTACCATGCGCCTGGTATCAGATGAAGCTCGTATGGGTACGCTTGAGATTCTGCTCACCGCACCCGTGCGTGATTCCGAACTGATCATCGGCAAATGGCTCGGCGCGATGCTCTTCGTGCTTTTTATTCTTGCAACAACCTTGATCTATCCCCTCGTCTTGAACAACTTCGTCGACCCCAGCATCGACTGGATGGTCGTGCTCGCCTCGTACATTGGTTTGATCTTGCTCTGCGCCACCATGCTGGCTCTAGGTGTTGGCGTCTCTGCCATTTTCACCAACCAATTCGCGGCTTTCTTCGTCACCCTTGGGTTGATCTTCTTCCTGTACTTCATGGTCGGGTTGCCCTCAGGTCTCTTGCCACAGAGCGGCGAAGTCTTCAATTACCTCAGCATTCAAAATCACTTTGACCAAATGAATACCGGCACCGTAACTCTGGGAGGCATCATTTACTTTCTCAGCCTCACGATGTTCGGTCTGTTCGCCGGAACCACTGCAATCGAAATTCGGAGATGGCGCTAATGGCTGGCAAAAAGAAAAATCCCAACGCACAATACGCAGTGATCGGGCTGGTCGTTGCCCTGATCGCCTGTATCGCCACTGGCTTGATCGGCTCTGCCAACCTGCTCTCAGGAATTGGCATGTTCCCGCTTTCGGATGAAATTCAAGACGGTGTGAACCTTGCTCTGCAGATCAGCATTGGTCTGCTGATCATTTCACTGGCAGTCTCTGCCATTTTGAATCCGGATAGCGTTCGCCGCTTCCTTTCTGGACGACAAGCCCGTTACGGCTCAAATTCATTGATCCTAACTGTGGCTTTTGTCGGCATCCTCGTGGCTGGCAATTACATCGTATTCAACAACTCCGACCTGCTTGGCTCTCCCTACGACTTCACTGAAGATAAGAGCAACACCCTTGCCCCAGAGACCCTGCAGATCCTCGCTGAGTTGAAAGAACCTGTTGTAGCCACTGCATTCTATTCCTCAAACTCAGACCCCTCTGGTGCAGACGATCTGCTTCAAAAATTCAAGAACAACAGTGACGGAAATTTCACCTTCTCCTTTGTCAACCCTGACCTTGACCCGGTTGCTGCCCGTGAAGCGGGTGTGACGGGTGACGGTAAGATCTTGCTGCAATCGGGTGAAAACAAAGAGATCGCCGACTTTGTCTCTGAAACCGAACTCGCGCAGGCTCTTTTGCGCCTCATCAGCCCCGGCTCCCGCACCGTGTACTTCCTGCAAGGACATGGCGAGATCAGCCTTGAACCAGGCAATGAATTAGCGTACAGCGTTGTCCAAAGCACGCTCGAAGCGAAGAATTACACTGTCAACACTCTTAACCTGTTGAACACCCGCGAAATCCCTGAAGATGCCCTTGCGATCATCGTCGCTGGTCCTCAGAAGCCAGTCAGTCAGGAAGAAGTGACCCTGCTAAAGGACTATGTCGATAACGGTGGTTCCCTCGTCGTGCTCGAAGATCCCCGTTACTTCACCCAATTCGGCGATGCCGCCGACCCAATGGCTGATTATTTGAGCAAAGAATGGGGCATTGTCTTCAATGATGATGTTGTCATCGACACGGTGAATCAACAAAATCCGTTCGCAGCGATCTCCTCGCTGTACAACCCAAGTCATCCCATCACCCAGAACCTGACTGAGAATCTTTTCGTCATCATGCCGCAAGCTCGCAGTTTGACCATTTCTGGTGAAAAGGAAAACATCACCCAAACCTGGCTTATCAGCACCACTGAAAGCTCATGGGGTGAAACCGCCGAGTTGAGTGACACTGAAGCTCCCGCCTTCGACGCAGAAACGGATGTTCAAGGTCCGTTGTATCTCGCCATCGCAGGTGAGAACGCCGTCACCACTGGGCGTGTTGTTGTCTTTGGTAACTCGCTCTTCGCCATTGACGGCAACTTCGACGTGTATGGCAATGGCAATTTCTTCATCAATTCTGTGGATTGGGCAGCTGAACAGGAAGACCTGCTCAACCTTACCACCCGTCCACGCACCGAACGCATTTTCATGCCTCCGGTGGAAACCTGGCGCTTCCTGCTCCTTGTTTTGGTGATCGTGATCGTCATTCCAGGCATGGTCGTATTCTTTGGTATTTCCACGTGGCTTTCCCGCCGCAAGCGAGGATAATTAATGGCTCCGAAAACCACAAAAACAACCAAATCTGCCAAGACTACGAAGGCTGTTAAGTCAACCACACGCGCTCCGCGTGTTCAGTCTGCACCCAAGGTTACGAAACCCGTCTTCCGCACAGGAACATTGGTCGCTGTGATCGGCTTTATTGCCATTATTGCAGCTGCAATTTATATGAACCGCCAGGCAGAAGCCGAAGCAACCGCCACCGAAGCCCCGACCGAGGAAGTTTCTTTCATTTTCCCCGAAGATAGCCTTGTGACCAGCATCGAAGTTCAGCCGGCGGATGGCGAACCAGTTGCGATCGAACGCAACGAAGAAAAAGTTTGGGTGTTATCCAAGCCGGAAGAAGCAGAAGCAGAACAGGGTGCGGCAGAAGCGGCAGCCTCTCAAGTTGGCGCACTGAGCATCATCGACCCGATCGAAGATGGCAAAGATCCATCCATCTTTGGGTTCGATACTCCGGTCTACACCTTCACTGTCGGTTTTGAAGATGGCAAGACGAGCGTTCTTAAAATAGGCGATACCACACCCAGCGAAAGCGGTTACTACGTTTGGGTGGATGAAGAAAAGATGTATGTGGTTTCCATGAACGGGATCGACGCATTGGCAAGCCTGACATTTGCCCCGCCGTATTTGAACACTCCCACACCTTCACCTACAGTGACGTCAACGCCTCTTCCGACCGAGACGCCTGCTCCAGCAACCGAAGCGACTCCTACCCCCTAACCTTAACCGCGTCGGGTAATTTGTCAAAAATAATGACAAGTTACCCGACCCGATTCCTCCGAAAAGTAATACAAATACATTGCAAGGCATCTGATAAGCCGAACGCTATTGCTTTTCGTTTAAAAAACGTGTATTCTGAATTGTAAGACAAATATTTGTTGAAAGTTGGATGAGTTGAATGGATGTAGATAAGATACTGATTAGCGAAGATGATGAAGAAGAATATTCTGCTATAGCACGTTTGATCGAACTGGGGCGGCAAAAATCGTTTGTTACTCTTGATGACATATTGCACTTCTTCCCTGAAGCCGAACAGGATGTGGAACAGCTAGAAGAGGCATTCTCTGCACTTCTGAGCGCGGGTATCCCGTTCGTGGAAGAAAGCATGACCCCCGAGCCCACTGAAGACGAATTGGTGGCTGTGGAAGAGAGTGGCGAAGCCGAACCCGAACCCGATCTCGCGCTAGACGACTACCTTGCGAACATTGATACCGACGATACCATCGGTCTGTACCTCAAAGAGGTCAGCCGTGTTCCGTTGTTGACCGCCACCGAAGAAGTTCAGCTTGCTCAGCGAATTGAACGTGGTCGCTCGGCCCGCGAGGAACTTGCGCATGGCTCTGTATCTCCCAAGCGCCGCCTTGAGCTCCGCCGCTTTATCGAAGACGGCTGGGCTGCTCGTGAACACCTTATTACCGCAAACTCCCGCCTCGTGATCTCGGTTGCCAAGAAATATATGGGACGCGGCGTCCCCTTCCTTGACCTTATTCAGGAAGGCAATATTGGTCTGATCCGCGCTACCAAAAAGTTTGATTATCGCCGTGGTCACAAGTTCTCGACCTATGCCACCTGGTGGATCCGTCAGGCTGTTACCCGTGCCATTGCCGATCAGGGACGTACCATCCGCGTGCCTGTCCATATGGGCGACCAGATCAACAAACTGCTGCGTGTTCAGCACCAGTTGACCCAACGCCTCGGACGGGAACCCAGCGTGGAAGAACTTGCTGAAGCCTTGGATGTGCCTCCCAAGAAAGTGGAGAACATGATTCAGGTTGCGCGCCGTCCACTCTCTTTGGAAACCCCGACGGATGACGAAGAAGATTCGGTGCT
>JBEBCV010000141.1:0-3107 GCA_041157505.1 Chloroflexota bacterium
GGCGCAAAGAACTCAACCTCATACGCTGGAACGACCGCGAACCCAAATACGACCTGCGCGATTGGTCCGCAGATCATGGCAAAATGGGCAAAGGCGTCACCCTCAGCGCCGAAGAACTCACTGCACTGCGAGCGCTTTTGAACACTGTAGAAGTGTAAACCTCGCCAACCTTCCAAAAAACGGGGGAATACCCGTATCCATTTTGCAGGGATTTTATGATTTACTTTATACAAGCAGATCATTCCGGGTCCGCTAACCCAACATCACCCTATGCCATCGCTCCCCAAAATAATGGTGGTCGAAGATAATCTCTCCGTCCGCCAAACCCTCACCCTTGTGTTTACCCATTATGGATATGAAACCATGTCCGCTATTGATGGCGTGGATGCCCTGGAAAAATTGAACGAGACCACGCCAGACCTGATCCTCTGCGACCTGATGATGCCGCGCATGGACGGCATGGCGCTGCTCCGCAAGCTCCGCTCAGAGCCTGCCACGCGGGAGATCCCATTCATGATCCTGACCGGCAAGAACAGCCAGAACGATTACAACGAAGCCATGCAGCTCGGCGTAAAGGATTTTCTCTACAAGCCTTTCGATATCAAAGAACTGCTGGCAAGGGTCAAGTCGGCTTTGGAATAAAGAACCGCCTCTTTCCACCATTTGGCTGGCACCGCCCTCCCCACCCTCCCCAAAACACGGGAGGGTGTTTTTTATTTGGCTGTAAGCTCACCATATGAAAGACCCAAGATAAAATATGACCTTTCGTGAACACCCCATCCCCTCGCTTAAGGAGCTTTATCCATGAAAGAATTTCTAGACCCGGTCTCAATAGAAATGAACAAGCAAGGCAAAAAGAGTGAAGCACAGATCAAATTCATCAAAGAAGCCACCAGTCCGCGCATATGGCTGGGCGGCGGGTTGTCGCTGCTCGTCATTGGCGGATGTTTCTACGCCTTCCTCTTCTCCATCGACGCCGGAGATGGGGGCGGTATCTTCGGTCTAATTCTCGGGGTGGTGGGGTTGGCAGCCTTCCTGCGCGGCGCGTTCATTTGGAACATGAACCGCAAACTGCTCAATGAACCGGTGCAAAGCGCCGAGGGGACCGTGGTCTATAAAATGCAGAACGACCTTGCCCAATACTTCGATATGGACCGCTTCATTGCAGACACGAAGGATGGACGACAGCTGTATCCCGCCGGCATGGCGGGCATCCCACCGCAATTGGCGCCGGGCAAATACCGCTTTTATTATTTGGAACACCGCAACTGGCTGCTTTCGGCTGAACCCCTATCCAGCGCAGAAGAAATGCGCAACGCCCTGAACGAGATCCTCGCCAAAGCGTTCGGGTACGACCTCGCCCATCTCGAACATTGCCGCAAGGCAGCCCGCGAAGGACAGATGCTCACCACCGAAGGTCTGCCCACGATCGAAGCCGTCTCTGGTTTGGTGGGAACATCATCCAACAGCGCCACCGCGCTTTTCTTTTGCACTCTGGGCGAAGTCAAATTCCTCATCCCGCGTCGGGGCAGTTATGCTTTCATCCATCACATGACCTATCGCGCCTACTACCGCGAAACGCCGTCAGATACCCTGTTTGGCGGGTTGATGAACCTGATGAAGAACAAAACCGTCGAAGCCGTGGAAGTGATTTAACAAGAGAAGATCGCTTTTAACCATAAGAGCGAGGGTCGCGTCACCATGATATTGCTATGGTGACGCGACCCTCCGTATTTTCAATCCAACCAGGGTGAGGGAAGGAACCGACCCGTTCCCTACCTCGCGATGTACTTTTTGATCAACTGGAGTAATCCGCTGAAATTTAATGGTTTGGACATATAATCGTCCATACCGGCATTCAGGCAGCGCTCACGGTCGCCTGCCATCGCCAGGGCGGTCAACCCAATGATGGGGATCTGCTGATCTGCATAGTCTTTTCGGATCGACCGGGTGGCATCCAATCCATCCATGCCCGGCATCATCACGTCCATCAAGATCAGGTCCGGCACTTTTTCCTTCACGAGATCCAAGGCTTCCTGTCCGGTCGAGGCGGTTCGCACCTCAAACCCATGGAATACGAGATAATCCTCCACCGTCATGCGGGAAATTTCATTATCTTCCGCTAGAACGATATCGAACGGTTTCACAGCAGGCTGGTCAACGGTTTCATGGATCTCGGTTCGATCCTTCGGAAGCGCAGCAGAAAGACCCGGCATCCAAGGAAGGCTTAAAATAAACCGGCTGCCAACGCCCACCTGACTAACCGCATCGACCCTGCCATCGTGCAGTTTGGCTAGTTGAGCCACCAAAGCCAGTCCGAGCCCGGTTCCGCCCGTTTCACGAGACAACCCCGAGTTTACCTGCACAAAAGGCTTGAATAAGCGGTTCAGATCTCCTTCAGATATACCGATCCCCGTGTCCCAAACCTCGAACAACAGGTTCTTATGCTCGTCATCAAACCGCACCACCAAACCCAACTTCCCAAATTCGGGGGTAAATTTCACCGCATTGCTCAATAGGTTAACGATCATTTGTTTGAAGCGTCTCTGATCGGCAGCCACATAATCAGCCTGTGGGTCAATGGTCACCTCAACCGACTGCTTTTTCTTATGCGCAATCTGCCGGATCATACGAATGCTGGCTTCGCAATTTTCTCTAATGCTTACGGCGGTCTTTTCCAATACCACCTCACCCGATTCGATCTTTGCCAGATCCAGGATGTCATTGATCAGTTCCAGTAAATGCTCACCGCTTTCCATGATCACCCGAAGGTATTTATTCTGCTTTTCGTTAACAGGTCCGACCGTCTCATCGTTCAAACTCTGGGTAAGCCCAATAATGGCATTCAATGGGGTCCGTAATTCATGGCTCATATTCGCCAGGAACTCATCCTTCATCCGAAGGGCACGACCCAGTTCCACATTCGCCATTTCGAGCGTTTCCTGTGCCAACTTGCGGGTGGTCACATCGCGGGTAGTGATCAGCACATTTTCTTGTTCACCCTGCCAGACAATAAAGATATTGCTTTCCACCCTTCTAAGATTCCCATCCTTGCATATCAGTGTAAATTCAGCAGTGGGTGATTCGAGTTGCAGCTCAGGTGCTAC
>JBEBCV010000142.1:0-4112 GCA_041157505.1 Chloroflexota bacterium
AAAGTTTCGAGAGCCTTGAACATTTGTTCATAGCAAACCATTTACAGGGATAAAAAAATACCCCTGTGCAATTTTACTATAGCACTCACTTCTGAAAATACAATTTTGGTAGCATGACAAAAAATCGCCCCAATTGGGGCGATTTTTTACATTCGTTTCTCGATCAAGGCTCTTGCCAGTTCGATCTCTTCGTCAATGATGGTGTGATCCATATTCGGGTAAACGCGCTCGGTCACCTCCGCCCCCATGGATGTGAGCAATGCGGTAGTTTCTTTCACACGGTCCAACGGAATGAACGGGTCTACGTTGGAGCAGCCGTTAAAGACGGGCATGCCTTTCAAATCGCCAGAGGCTTCGCGCGGTTTGCCACTCTGCCATATATATCCACCGCTGAAGATCAACAAACCACCATACGGGCGCGGATTGCGAATTACATACTCACTGGAAAGACTGGCTCCCTGCGAAAACCCACCGATGAAGATTTTCTCTACAGGTATTCCACTTGCTTCAATGTGTTTCACCAATCCATCAATTTTAGCGATGGCAGCCGAGAGATAAGGCTCATTTGACTCAACCGGTGCGATTAAGCGGTTTGGATACCAGATGGATCCCTCTGCTTGTGGAGCAAAATAAGCCATCTCAGGAAAGTTAAGAGGCGAAGAAAGAGAGAGAATATCCTGCGCCGATGCCCCGCGTCCGTGGACGAGGATCATTGCAGATTTGGCTTCTTCCAATTTTGCACCTGCCGCGTAGACGGGTGATTTTTCGTGGGGTAATGTCATAATTTGCTCACTTTTTCAATTGGTTTTAGGGTTAACGGCAATAAGCTTGCTTCGACCTCATCTCGTTTTGGCTCCACCCAAGGCGGCAATTTCAGTTTCATGCCAAGCAAGTCTCTGGGTTCATCTGTCATAAAGCCCGGGGTATCGGTTGCGATCTCGAACAACACGCCGCCTTGTTCACGGAAATAGATCGAGTGGAAATAACTACGGTCCATGACCGGGCTGACGCGGAATCCCGCCTCGTTCAACATGGATTGATAGTTCACCTGCTCCTCATCACTTGGAACGCGGAAAGCAATGTGATGGATCGACCCGGCTCCAAACCCTGCCTGCATCTTTTTCGGACGTTCGACCACATCTACAATATGACCCAACTGAGTTGTATCGCCTTTAAAACGCTGACGGTCTTCTTCCGCTCCAGCAAAGCGATAGCCCATGCCTTCCGTCAAGAGAGAGGCGGTTGGTTCTGCTTCGTCGACCCATAAGGTGACACTGTGAAAACCATGCAAAGCATATTCACGCGGAATAGGTCCATCTTCCCAGTGCTGAATGGCAGGTAAATTTTCCACTTCCACCAACTCCAAATTCATGCCATCGGGGTCAGTGAACGGAAGAACGTTTTGATTAAAGCGATTTTCGATCGCGCCGGTTGTGATGCCATTTTGTTTGAGACGCTCCTTCCAAAATGGGATCGAACGCATTGGGATGTTGTATGCCACTGAATTGGTCTCACCATTACCTCGCACTCCGCGCCGCATATTGGGCCAGGCAAAGAAGGTTAAAACGCTGCCGGGGGAACCTGTTTCGTCTGCAAAGTAAAAGTGATAGGTATCGGGCGAGTCGAAATTGACCGTCCGCTTGACCAAACGCTGCCCCAAAACATTTCGATAAAAATCCACATTTCGCTGTGGGTCACGTGCCACAGCTGTGACATGATGCAAACCATTAATAGGGTTCATTTATTTCTCCTATGGACTAGACGCACTCTACTGTAAAAACATCCGTTGGAATTTTGTATGAAAAGCCTCCAAGAACACTATTTGGAGGCTTGATATTATTTTACCCGTACAGCTCTTTGCGAAAGAATTCAGGCAAGGCGAATGCGCCTTTGTGGATCTCTGGATTTATGTATCGGTTCTCGCCAGGCGGATAAGGTGTCTTCAGTCCGTTCTCCCAAGGTGTATCAGAGACATACATGAAGCCGATCCCACCGCCGGGATAGGTCGGGACGTTGGTGTAGTAGTAGGCGGGATTCTTAGTGAGTGACTTGGCGGTTTGATAGATGGTCTTGATCAACTCGGTATCAAAGAAAGGCTGTTCGCATTGAGACGCTGCGGCACCGCCGGGGGCAAGGGCGCGCACCATTAACTTATAGAACTCATCCGAGAAGAGACGCTCTGCCATGCCAATGGGATCGGTCGTGTCTGAGATGATGACATCGAACGTGCCGGGGTTTTCTTCTAGGTAGCCAAAAGCATCCCGAATGAGAAGCTTGGAGCGTGGATCAGACCACGGGTCCCCAAAAGATGCGGAGAAATACTTGCGGGAAAGGTCAACGACACGCTGGTCCAGTTCGCAGATGGAAACTTCCTCCACAGATGGATATCGCAAGACTTGCTGAAGCGAGCCGCCATCGCCGCCGCCGATAAGGAGTACGCGCTTGGGCTTCCCCACTGCAAGCATGGGCACGTGGACGATCATTTCGTGATAGCCCATGTTGTCGCGCTCGGTGAGTTGGATGATGCCATCAAGGATCATGGCATTGCCGAAAAACTCGGTTTCGACGAATTGAAGGTGTTGATATTTTGTCTGTTCATCGGCAAGCACACGTTTGACGCGGATGCCTTTGCGATAATAGGGATGTAATTCTTCAGTAAACCAGATGCTCATTCATTTTCCTTTTCGGGTTTATTCACCTTTTTAAACAGAGATGAACAGGGATTTATTTGTACAGAAAAAAAGGCGGTCTTAGACCGCCTTTGGCATTGCATTTATTTGGGCAATTCTTGCGTGCTGAACACAGGTGGATGTTCGATGGTGTAGACGGTGGTCTCTTTTGCAATGGCGTCGCGGATGTGCTTGGGTGATTGCATCAGACCAAGTAAGGTGATGCCATCGAACATTTTAAATGCGCCGTTGGTCTTATCAGAAAGAATGGCATCAACCATCTCTGGTGCGGGACGAAGATCGATGGGAGTATCACCAGCGAGGATGAAGCCCCATGGATGTCCAAGCATCGGCACATGGATGTGATAAGAATGCACATACTTGAAGACCGCCTTGAGCGTGGAAACGAGGCGAATGTGCATGTCCATCGAAGGCGGCGAGACGGGACCAGCTTGAAGGAGGAAGTAACCGCCGGGTCGAAGCGCTTTCTGTGCCTTGGCGAAATATTCCTTGGTGAACAACATGAACGACGGACCATGTTCGATGGGGTCGGTCAGGTCAGAGATGATGACATCCCATTCGGAGGGAGAGCCATCGAGATATGCTACCGCATCTTGAATCACCAACTCCACGCGCGGGTCGTCGAAGGCACCCTGGTGCATTTCGGGGAAATGTTCTTTGCAGGCTTCCACTACTTCGCGGTCGAGGTCGACCATGACGACGCGTTCCATGTTCTTCCACTTGAGCAGTTCGCGGATGGTCGCGCCTTCGCCGCCGCCGAGGACAAGTCCGCGCTTGGGGTCGCCGTGGTTGACACAGGCAGGCTGGACGAGAGACTCATGATAAAGGAAGTCATCGCCGGTAGAGGACTGCCAAATGCCATCGAGGATGAGCCCTTTGCCGTAGGTGCCGCAATCCACGATCCACATTTCCTGGAATTGGGTGTGCTTATGAAGGATGACCTTGTGAACCGCGTGGTTCAAAATATCATCAGGGGTCAGGTAGTCAGAGATCCAATAGATCGGGGGTTTTGATTCAGACATTTTCGTTCCTTGGTGTTTGATAATGGTGTGGTTCCACGGAGTATATCAGGACGATAGACGGTTTTCCATCGTCAGTTGTCTGATGTCTATTAAAC
Organism: Chloroflexota bacterium; assembly: GCA_041157505.1. Classification (GTDB taxonomy): domain Bacteria; phylum Chloroflexota; class Anaerolineae; order Anaerolineales; family Villigracilaceae; genus Villigracilis. The sequence goes on from JBEBCV010000142.1 coordinate 3,808, forward strand.
CGCAATCGCGATCTTGGTCTCAACCGATGCTTCACGATCGAGCTTGCGCACGGAGAAATCGTCTGCGCCAAAGGCTTGCTTGAGGCGCATCAGCACAGGCATAAAGTCCTGCCCAATGGCGCAGGTGAACAGGTCTATGGCACAGTAATTGTGTTCGGGCCAGGCATGCAGGCTGGCATGCGACTCCGCAAGGAGAAGAAAAGCAGTAAAGCCATGCGGGCTGAATTTGTAAAATCCTTCGTCCACAACGGTCAGACCACTATCGCGAACAGCCTGAGCAAACAGCGAGTAAGCCTTCTCGCTAT
>JBEBCV010000143.1:0-4620 GCA_041157505.1 Chloroflexota bacterium
CTTTCAGAGCAGGCACATGTGGTTCGAATCCGCGCCGTGCACCGGAAAGATTTAACGCCATGTCGTACCCGAACTGACGATAAAAATACGGAATGCCAGTTATGACCTGCACCAAATGTCCGCGGTCTGTGCTCCATTTGTGGACCTCTTCCATTTGCACACGGACAAGCCCGCGTTTGCGAAATTCGGGCAAGGTGCAAACTAACTCAGGTCGCCCCACACCAAATTCAATGCCATCGAATGTCCACGTTTGAGGGATAAGACAAAGAGTGGAAACGATTTTTCCAGTGGATGTTTCTTCCACCACCGTGAAATCGCTCGGCACGAGAGTTGGGTGCGGTTTGGCAACCAAGTCTTGGATCCACGCACCAATTCCGAGATTGGGTTGATCCGGTCCATCATCGCTGTGCATGCGGCTGTTGATATCTGCCAACGCGTCGGCATCTTCCACTGAGCCATGACGCAGAATCAATCCGTCACCGAGGTCACGGATAAAAAGTTCTGATTTTGTTTTCATGCTTTATTCTCTTAAAAGTTTCTTCAACTGTTCCATGGATGCGTATGGGTCTTTGAAGTGGATGCCCTTCATCCCGACCTCTTCACACGCTTCGATATTCGCAAGCACATCATCGACGAAGACCGCCTCACCTGCTTTGACCTGTGCCTGCTCTAACGCAAGTTGATAGATCCTTGCATTGGGCTTTGCCACACCTATCTCCGCAGAGATGGTCAAGTGATCGAATGCATCGTCGATCTTCTTGCGGACGAGATACTCGCGCATATCAGACCAGGCATTGCTGATCAGTCCCGTCGCAAAGCGTGGACGCAACGAACGCAGATAGTCCAAAATAGACAGGTCTACAAGATCGCCTGCGAAAAATTCAGACTCTACAGTAGCAATTTCTTTTTTGCCAATTTTTAAGCGTTTGGCAACTGCCTCCCAATGCTTCTCCACAGGGATCTCCCCCACTGTTGCTTGCTTTGCAGATGGGCTGTTAAAGACGATATTGTCAATGTCTTCATATTCCATGTTAAAGCGTTGAGCCAATTGTTGGCGCGGCGCTTGATACTCTGTACGCTGAATAACACCACCAAAATCGAAAAATACGGCTTTGATCTTCATGTTTGTTCCATTCGTTTTTATTTGGGCAAAAAAATCCCGCAGGCGGAAAAAACACACCTGCGGGTTGTTCACTGAAACCAGCGAATCACTTCTTCTTGTCAGACTTCAAAGACGTTTTTGGTTTAGGCGTCTTGGAAGCTTTAGAAGTAGTAGAGGGCGTAGTCTTTTTCGCTGTTGAAGGCTTGGATGAACGCTGTCTCTTCGCGGCAGCCGGCTTCTCTGCAGCGGTTTTGGTTTTGGTCGCTGCAGATTTCTTTGCAACGCTTTTGACCGTCTTGGAAGACGCTTCCTTTTTCAAGGAAGCAGAAGCGGGCATTTCATCCGCTACAGGCATGGATGCTGCCTGTTTTGCAGCCTCGCGCCAATTCGGGAAGAAAAGTTCCATTCGCTGACGCGAAATGGAGTTTGCACGACGGCAGCGAGGGCAGTGCGCATCGTGATGGTTCTGGTTCTTTTCTTCCATGGTGATAAGTGCGGTCAACATCTCCGCACGACCTACGGTGAATGGGGTTTGACAATAAAGACAACGCAGATTTAGCATGGTAATGCCCTTTCGTGGATTGTACTCGCAGTACTGCTTGATTCTACACCGATTTTTTCCGTGCTGCGAATCAAGTTTGGGCAATTTTACCCATATCAAACCTTATTCACGTTGGCTGGCATCCTCCAAATCCTTTCCAGGGCGTATTTCCTTCTCAAAGGTAATGAATTCGCTTGCCACACTCATCCCTGCCCGCTGGTATAGATGAGTTGCCCCGGTCTTGTTAGAGGCATCCACACCCAAACCGATGGTTTTCATGCCACGCTTGGAAAATTCACCAAAAGTGTGCTGGAGCAAAGCCAGCCCCAATCCGCTTTTGCGCCATGGCTTGCGGACTCCCAATGTGCCAACCCAACCCACTCCCATACGGAAGCGGTTCTGCGAAAAACCGGCGATCTGGTCGCCATCCCAGGCAATTACCCACAGGGTGGGGTCAAACTCCGCTTTTTCCAACTTGCGGTGCGACCATTCCTCGAAGGTTGCGGCATGGCTGCCCCAGTGCTCGCTAAATGCCTCATTTTCGGCATCCAAAACAAGGCGGGCATGGGCTTCTTTATCAAACGGACGAAGTTCAATACCCGCCGGAAAAACAGTTGCGGATGGCTCTTCCGTGAGGTTGATCTCCATCCGCCAACTAAAGCGGACCGTCTTATAGCCAGCGGCTTCGTGTGCCGAACGTGCTTCCATATCCTTGCCATCCATTGAACTGCGGATGAAGACTCGCAGGTCGGGTTCGGCAAGTTTCATATCTTTACAGGCACGCGCTTCGACCCACTCCAACATGGAGGGGAAAAGCCCAAGTCCTTTGAATTCGGGATGAACATAAAGGTCTGCACCAAGATCGACATGCAGGTTATGGTTATAAAACTCTCCATAGGCGATCACCCGTCCATCGGAGGTTTCGATCACATGGCTGTCTGTTTCTGGATTGAATTTATTGCTGTGCCATTCGTGCTCCAGTTCTTCAGCAGGCATGGCAACAGTTACATCACCATCGGCTTCGCACACGGCATAGATCAGGTCGGCTACAGCTTTCACATCTGTCCAGGTTGTAGTGCGCAGTTTCAAGTTAAGGTCAAGAAGCGGTTTTTCGGTCATCATATAATGCCTTCCAATCTTCAAATAAAATTCCCATATAGATCATGTCCCAACGTTTTCCATCCTTAAGCAGCGCACTGCGCAAACGACCTTCATGGCGAAAGCCTGCCTTCTCATAAGAACGGATGGCACGCGGGTTGTATTCAAAAACGGTCAAGGAGACACGTTGTAGGTTAAGCTCTAAAAAAGCAAAACGCAGAGCAAGGCTCATGGCATCGGTGCCATAACCTTTGCCCCAGTCTTCACGTTTGTAAATTCCAATTCCAATGAACGCTTCACGCGCCATCCAATTATCGACCTGCAGGTCGGTTTCACCGAGCAGACGGTCATCTTCAAGCGAGCGGATGCTGAACCAGAAATGATTTTCGGAGATGGCATCCACTTCTTTTTCATAGAACGCCTTCACAGCTTTTTCAGAATAAGTTCGGGTGGGTCCCGTTCCAAAGAGACGCATCAACTCCGAATCACGGGAGGATGCGGAAAAGGATTTGCTGATCTCCTGCGAATCGGCAGCAGACAGGCGGACGAGGGATCCGCGATAGAGGTCATCCATCGCCTCACCCTCGTGCCAGAACTGATTCTTGCCATTCGGCATTCAACAAACCAAAGCCGATGACGTCCCAAAATTCTCCATCGCGGAACAAGGCTTTGCGTCGGCGCACTTCTTCCATAAAACCAAACTTCTGGAACAAGTGGATGGCGCCTTCGTTATAAGCAGGCACGACCGCGGTAACACGGAATAAATTCAATTCACCGAACGCGTAACGCAGCAGCATACTCAAGGCTTGTGAGCCGTACCCTCTGCGGCGGGACTCTGCCTCACCAATGCCTAAACGAATGTAACCATTGCCGTTCGACCAGTCCACATACTCGATGAGGGCTTTGCCGATCAGGCGGTCATCTTCCCGCGCGCGGATGGTGAAATAGAACAGGTTCTTCTGCTCATCCATTTCCTTTTCGATGGCTTCGTATTGTTTCTTCACCATTGCAGGCGAAAGCGGGCGGATCGGCTTCAGTTCCATCAGGCGCATGAACTCGGCGTCGTGCGTCCAGCGGGATTCGATGGCGGGATGCGTTTCAAGGTCTATCGGACCAAGACGTACATCCTGTGCTTCAAACAACTGGGTTTCGATCGTAAACATGATTTCCTTCTTTACTAAATAACAAAACGGTCACAAGAGATTCTCTCCCGTGACCGTTTCAAAGCGGTTAAAGAAAAACGACCACGGGCTTGGCGCGCCGTGGTCGCAGGGTTCTCAATAAAACCTAACGACAGACAGGCGCACTACGGCTATCACCAGCGAGGCTGGCAGCTACGGAAATGAAGAATTGCATCATGAACATGGGTAGTGCGCTCCTTTCTTTAGAATTCCTTATTCAGGTAAATCTAGTTTATCACGCGAGAATAGATGAAGTCAAGTAGGATATTGGGGGAGCAGCACAATTCAAATTTGATTTATTTGGAGCCCAATTTTTTGAGAGAACCACAATTAGAGAATTTTCTTCCCCATGCGAACCTTTTTAGTGGGTCACAACAACATAGTATTCAAAAGAGGTTCACATGGCTGCTAGTAAAGTCTTTCCCCACCAAAATGATTTGAACAGTGTCCTGATCATCTCTCAGGATTTGGAAATGATCCGTGTTTGGAAGATGCTATTCGAGCAGAGGAACTGCCACGTCATAAGTGAGACCAGCGCACGTGAAGGCTTGCTCACTTCCCGCCTCCATTCCCCCACCCTCATCATCCTCGACATGGATATGCCGGATAAAGAACGTCTAACCCTTTGCCGCGAGCTGCGTGCCACCACCAATGGCACGATTCTGCTCCTGAATTCAAGCCACAAAGCCATTGATATT
>JBEBCV010000144.1:0-14144 GCA_041157505.1 Chloroflexota bacterium
CGGTGCGGATGAATATGCTGCGCTTGGGTTTCCACGCGAAAAGATTTTTGTGGCTCATAACTCCGTTTCTCCTGCGCCAGAAAAACCTGACAATAGACCATTGACGATAGACCATGCAACCATTTTGTTCGTTGGACGTCTACAAGCGCGCAAGCGTGTCGATTCATTATTACGTGCCTGCGCCGAAATGGAATCCAAGCCGAACCTGCTAATCGTCGGTGATGGACCGGAACGCGAGGCACTGAAAACGCTGGCAAAGGAAGTCTACCCATCGGCAAAGTTCGTCGGCGCAAAGCATGGCGCGGACTTGAAACCGTATTTCCAGCAAGCAGACTTGTTCGTCCTTCCCGGCACTGGCGGACTAGCTGTCCAAGAAGCGATGAGCTATGGCTTGCCTGTGATTGTCGCAAAAGGAGACGGGACTCAAGATGATCTCGTCCGTGAGAAAAATGGCTGGCAGATCGAGCCCGAAAATTACAAAGCTTTGGTTTCTACAATGAAAAACGCGCTATCGGATATAGCGCGTCTGCGAGAGATGGGGAAAGAGTCGTATCGAATTGTTTCGGAAGAGATCAATATCGAGAAGATGGTAGAAACATTTGTAAAAGCATTGAATTCATTATCCACGTAGGGGCGCGGTATTCGCGCCCATGATATTGGGTGAAAATTACGTTGGGCGAGGAGATCCCGCCCCTATATAATCGATCAACGTCTCAATAAATTCTTTTTGACCTGAAGCATAATGCGTCGCCAACGTATTCAAGCGGAAGACGAGAGTCTTGCCGTCATTGAGTTCGATGGCGATCATTTTTTGGTTGAGGAACCCGCTTGGCTTAATGGACTTGATGTCTGTATACAGGATCTCGCTCATGCCTTTGTTTTCCATCTTCAGCGAAGCAATACCCATCTCAGTGGCGATGATAAACATCCGCTTGCGGGTGAGGGCGGCGAAATAATATCCATCACCAATCAAGCTCAAGCCGCCCGAAAGGACAACGCCTCTCAAAGATTTGGTATAGAGAAAGCCGGTAAGCTCGATCCCCTCTCCGGGCGCGAGGTGAGGCGCAAGTTCCTTGTGAATGAATTCGTCGAATTTATGCATCACAACTCCTTCATGATCTCGTCTTTTTTGCGTTCGTATTCAACTTGAGATATCAAATTCTTATCACGCATCTCTTTGAGTTCGGTCATGCGCTCAAGCGGACTTTTCGCCTTCTGTCCCTTTTTAGGTTTGCTCGTTTGCTTTAGATCGCTTGCAAGAGCGCCAAAGTCTTTGGGATAAAACATATGCTTGCGATAGCGAAGGAAGAGTAGCACAAAAACGACAAGCGACACCATCAAACCAGAGAGCGAAAGCGATGCTAGCGTAATATCGTTCCCGTCGCAATAAATATTATGCGCCCACCCCGTCTGACCGGGACGGTATGAATAACGTGTGGTCTCAATGGAAAATTCACCGGAACACACAAGCGGTTTGGAAATATAAGTAACGGACGGAAAAATTGCACCAATGGCGGCGGCAAAAATAACAAAACCGATAAACGACGCCACCGCAAAAAGAATACCGATCAAGAACCAGTTTGGTTTTCCCATTTCATACTCCTAGAAGATAGTAGCTGTAATGTAACGTATATTCAGTTATGAAAAAATCACCCGAAATGGTTAATAACCAGACGCACCTCAAACTTACGGTTTCGTGGGAGATTTTGTCTTAAGAGAAAATAGGACGCTGATAAAAGCTGAAAATGCGGATTTTTCAAATTTTTTTCCGCGTCTTTCCGCGCTCGTCAGCGTCCCATTTCAATTTTTGGGAACTATGTCTTGTTTACTTCTCTGCCTTATCCAGGTCTTTGCCGATATCGCGCTGAAAATCCCAGGTGAGGTAATCGAGATTTGCAGGAAGTGAAAGTTCCACCGTGTATAGATATTGCAATTCCAACCTCACCTTGCGTGGACGGCACTCCAGCAAATGCCCACCGCTGGTTTTATCTTCGGTGAGGAAGTGCAGATGCACACCCGGCACACTAAGCGAAGACACAAACGACGGCGTATAAAAGCCAACCATTTTGCCGCTCACGTTATGAAACTCAAAGGTCGGCTGTTCCTTCGCCACTTCCACTAACGGACGATAATTCTCTTGCTTCGGCACCGAGCGCGTGCGCACATAGGCAAACTCGCCCGTAATACGAAAGGCATAAAAGATATTTGGCGATGGCATCAACTCCATCATCCAGCGCAGAAAGTCTTCGTAAGACAATTCCTTTTCAAGTACTTCATCGCTGGCAGGTTGAAAGAACGTCACACATGCGAAGGGGGTACACATATCGTCATCCGTGATGAGGTTGACCTTGCCATCTGAACCCACACGATAAATTTCTCCGTCCACCATCATCATCTCACCATCGAGGTCGTTGAACGTACCCAAGCCCATGTCACCATGCTTGCGAATTTCATGGAATGGGATGTTCTGCTCGTAAATACCCTCGACAAGCGAATTGACCGGCGCACACAAATAGATCTTGCTCTCCGCCCGCCTCTTTCTGGACCTACGAATGGTTGTTCTCTCCATTTTTCCTCTTTTTTCTGTCATTGCGAGGGTGTTCTTGTTCTTTGCCCGAAGCAATCCATTACACAATTATGAGATTGCTTCGGGCTATCGTCCTCACAATGACGGGTGATTACTGATACCACGGCGTATCGCCGAGAATTTCCCATCCTCGGTCTTGCGCGATCTTTTTCAACTTCTCATCAGGATACACCGCCACAGGATGATCCGCTTTTTCAAGCATGGGAACATCCAGGATCGTATCGCCATATGCGACATCGACCTTATCCACACCGAGTCGGCTGAGCACCTGCTCGATCTTCTTCTCGTTCGCCACCAACCCGCCAACCATCCTTAATCGTCCATTCGCGATCTCGATTGGCGTACCGATCACTTCCGCGCCAATGCGACGTGCAAACGGCTCAATGAACGGTTCGACGACGCTGCTGGCAATGTAAGTCTTATCTCCGCCTTCGCGATGCTTTACAAGACGATCTATCACATCCAAACGACGGTTCTTCCACAAGTCATACTCCACCAACCATTCAGAGGCATGACTGACCACCTCTGGTGTCGCGTCTTTGATATAGCCAAGGCTGTTCACCATCAACTTCTGCCCCCACTCCTGCCAGTCGATGATGCCGCGTTTTGCGAGCATATACGAAGGCGCAATAGACGCCATATACCAATTGGCACGGACCTTGCTTTGGTTATGTTTCACCCAATTCACCAGCCCAAGAAAAGGCGAGCCGGTCGTGAGGGTTCCCATCATGTCTGAAACAACGATCATGTAAACTCCTTTTTAACGAAAGACTATTTCTAAATCTTCTTCCAAATTTCGGCAATCTTCCCCCTCGCACACTTTCAAGGATTCCACTTTTGCATGGAGTGTCTCAAGGGTTTCAGGGCTTAATGTGCCCGCAATATTATCCAACTGATAGGGATCCGCCTTCAGGTCGTAGAACTCGATCTCGCCATTGGCATACTCAACATAGACGTAATCTTTTCCACGAATACCACGGAATGCACCGCCTACAATGTCCACCAGCAGGTTATCTGTCTCTGGGTCGGCGAGTGCTTCATCGATCGCCTCTTCATCAATATACCCGAACTCGATCATCAAACCATCCCGCCAAAGTACTTCTTTACCATCCAGACATGGCAGGAAGGAACGTCCATCCACAAACTCAGGGACAGAAACACCGGTAATATCGGCAATGGTGGGAGCAAGGTCAATATTGGCGGTCATTTGCGAGACCGTTGACCCCGGCTCGATGCCCGGTCCACGCACCATAAAGGGGACGTGAATATCTTCCTCATAGGCTGTCCCCTTCCCCGATGGGATGCCATGCTCGCCAAGATGGAAACCATTATCCGACATGAAAAAGATATAGGTGTTATCCAACTGCCCGTTTTCTTCAAGGGAACGAACCAGATCTTCGACCAGTTCATCCACTGACTGCAATGAATTGACGCGTCCTTGGAATACGGCATTGGCATCCCCTTCATCAAAGTCATCGCCGGTTTGGGTCAACATCTGAATGAGCTTTGGTTTATCGGTCACATCCGCTTCATGGAAGGATGGGTTTTGCGGATAGGTCAGGTCGGCATTCAAAGCTTGATGGCGTGGAGCAGGCGTGGACGGTCCATGAGGCGCGTAGACTGAAACGAAAAGGAAGAAGGGAGAGTCGGCTTTAACGCTGTCGTCAATAAAGGTCAATGATTTATTCCGAATGAGATCGGTACTGTAATCTTCTGGCGCATTACCATGCTTCACCAACGTACCGTTCTCGTTCATGGTGTAACCGTAGTAAAGGTCGCCTTCGTAATCGGTACCAAGGAAGGCTGCCCAATCCGTCCAACCGGGTGGAACATAATTCTGCCCGGCATTGACCGGATAATTATTGAGATATTTTCCATAGAGAGCGGTGCGATATCCCGCATCCTGCAGCCAGACTGCCAACGTGCTTTCTTCTTCTTGTAGTTTGAAGAAACGCGCAAAGCCGGGTGAATTCTCCAGGATATCCGTGTTGTGCGCATACTGTCCGCGCAGCATGGAAGCACGCGACGGGCAGCAGATGGGGGTTGTGATGAAATAATTTTCGAAGGTCGCACCTTGATCGCCGATGAGTTCAATGGTCTTCGGCATGTATGGCATCAAGGTGTAATCCATATCATCGGTGAGAATGATGATGACATTGGGTGATTCTTTGAACAAGCGCGTATTTGTGGCTGTGTAAATGGCACCTGCAACCAAGGCAAGCACCACAGCAATGATGATGATCTTCTTTTGCATGGTTCTCCCAAAACGACAATCGACGGCACCTACACTTGCATCTGTTGCAAATGCAGACCATGAAAAATGGTTATTGATTTACCATCGTCCATGGTCAACGGTTTACGGTCAACCGTCAGCAGTATATCACTGCGCCGTATTGCCCCCATCCACCAACAAGAGATGCCCCGTCACGAACGACGCTTCATCCGATGCTAAAAATAGAACCGCGTTGGCGATCTCTTCAGGTTTCCCAAAACGCCCCATTGGCAAATAATCACTCGCTTCCTGAACGGCTTGCTCCAGCGTTACGGGGTCGTTCCCTTCGAAATAGCCTTTCTCCATCCAACGGTCCACAAAGGTATCACCAGGGCAGACTGCATTGACACGAATACCATCACGCGCGTAATCGAGCGCCATGGCTTTAGTCATCATGCCCACCGCACCCTTGCTCATGATGTATGGGAACGCATTCTTCCCCGCCACCACCGACCAATCGGAACCGTTGTTGACAATCGCACCTTTGCCTTGTTTCTTCATATGCGGTAACACCAACTGACACATCTTCCACACCGCTGTTACATTGATGTTCAACGTATCGTGCCACGTTTCATCACTCGTCGTTTCGGCAGTTCCCTTGGTGACAATGCCCGCGTTATTGAACAAAATATCGATCTGACCGAATTCCTTAAGCGCAACTTCGACGACTCTCTGGCAGTCTTCCACCTTTGAGTGATCCGCCTCTACGAACACGCATCGGACTCCCTTTGAGCTGCATTCCGCTTCGATGGCTTTCCCCAAGCTGACACGTCGTCCTGTGACGACCAAATCCGCGCCCTCTTCGGCAAATCGCAACGCTGTTGCCTTGCCAATACCAGACGTCCCGCCGGTGATGATGGCTACTTTCTTCTTCAATCGCATATGGACCTCTTTACTACTTGAAATCTTTGATCTGTATTTCTTGTTGTATTTCGATTCAATTGGTCGTAGAATAGAAAATTAGATAATTGTTGTCAAGTTTCTATCCAGACCGGAACGACCCATGGAGAAAGTTATATGGATCACCTATTACCCGGACAAATGCTCGGCTCGTATCGTATCATAAGCCAGATAGGGGAAGGGGGAATGGCAACGGTTTATAAAGCCTATCAAGCATCCATGGATCGTAATGTTGCGATCAAGGTCTTGCCAAGTCATCTTGCTAATAATAAGGAATTTGCAGGGCGCTTTCAACAAGAGGCTCGAATTATCGCCAACCTTGAACATCCACATATTTTGCCTGTCTTCGACTCGGGGGAAAGCGACGGCATCTCCTATCTCGTAATGCGTTACCTTGAAGCAGGGACTCTCAAAGAGAAGATCGAATCCCGTCCTCTCTCGTTGAATGAGATCGACCGCATCTTTACACAATTGGCAGAAGCCCTTAGCTACGCCCACGAGCGCGGAGTGATCCACCGCGACCTGAAACCGTCCAATGCGTTGATCGATTCACAAGGCAATCTTTTTCTGACCGATTTCGGCATTGCAAAGCTGCTGGAAAATACTTCTCACTTCACAAAAACAGACACGGTCATGGGCACACCCGCCTACATCAGCCCGGAACAAGCGCAAGGGCAGCTGGTTGACCGCCGTTCGGATATCTATTCGCTGGGCATCATCCTCTACGAAATGGTGACCGGGCGCGTGCCTTTCATGGCAGACACGCCATTGGCGGTCATTTATAAACATGTAAATGCTCCCCTGCCTCCACCTTCCACGATCAAAAAAGATATTCCACCGCAGATCGAACAGGTTATTCTCAAAGCACTTGCCAAGTCACCTGATGATCGTTTTGGCAGTGCAACTGAATTCATCGCTACATGGAAGCGTGCGCTCAGCACAGGCGGCACAGTTCAAAGTATGACTGACGACGATAAGACCATGCGGTATGAAGACCTGCAAAAAAAAGAAAAATCCTCACAGCCCGCCGCAGCGAATCGAGATACAAATACATCCAAGAAACCCTTCCGAGGCGTCTTGCTTGGCTTGCTGGCAGGGATCTGTCTGATCTTCGGCATAGGCGGGATAACTTTATTTACTTTCAATAGAGAGAGTCTCCCATTCTTTGGCGGCAATCCCTCCACAGAATATTTTGATATTGAAATTGGAGACGAGATATCGAACGGAGAGCCAGATGAAGGTGCTGGCAATATCGAGTCACCCGGCACTCAGGATATCTACACCTTCACCGCTGAACCTGGTGAGATGATCTTTATCAGAATTGTTCAAGCCCCTGAAACCAATAACGATATCAACATGTACCTGACAGACAGCGAAAACACGAACATCATTTCCAGTTGTTTGGAATGTGGAGATCCCGGTATGACGGCTTTGGTGCTTGGCGGAACATATACTCTCACAGTCGGAAATGACGATCCGGAAAATGCAGGGGTTGGCGAATATAGAATCCAGATCTCGGAGGTGCCAGAACCCGAAAGATTTGGCATCGAATTTGGAGAAAAAATAACAAGGGATCAACCTGATGCGGGGGCTGGCTTCATCGAAAGCCCCGGCGCACAGGATGTGTACACATTCAATGCGGAAGCAGGAGACGACATATATTTCCAGATGAACGAAGCGATCTTGACAAGCGGACCGATCAGCTGGAATCTCAGCGACGAGTCAGGGACGATATTATTTGAGACATGCCTGCAATGTGGTGACCCAGGTGTAATCACCATGGATCGCGGAGGAACATACACACTTACAGTGGGCGGCGGGACTGAATATGGGACTGGTGCTTATTCCATAGTGATCTGGAGCGTCCCCGCCTATCAAACCTTCGAGATCGAAATTGGAGATACTGTTACGGGCACGATCGAATCGCCAGGCGCACATAACCTTTACACATTTACCGCTACTGCCGGGCAAACCGTGGCATTTACCATATTTAGCGCACCTCAAACCAGATACTCTATCCAATGGCGGCTTGAAGATGTAGATGAAAACGAGTTTTTCGATACCTGTCTATCGTGCGGCGACCCGGATCCAATAACCTTTGAAAAGGATGGAACGTACACCATCATCATCGGTAGCGATACAAGCCCCGGCACAGGGGAGTATGAGTTTCAGATCTATTCTCCATAATGCAAAATAATCAGGCGGACGAACAGTCCGCCTTTTTATTTGTGGTTATAATTCCACTCGATGGATGAAAAAAGTTTGCAAGTTCTTGAATATTCCAAAATACGCGAACGGCTGAAGTCGTTCTGCGATTTTTCCGCTTCGATGGAACTGGCTGGACAGCTCGAACCAACCGACTCCTACGATCTCGCCACTTCCCGTCTTGCAGAGACAAGTGAAGCTCGCAGGTTGCTTTCGATTCAAGATGTAAGCATTGGGGCTTCACACGACATTCGCCAAGCGGCAGACCTTGCTGCCCGCAGCGGTGTGCTCGATCCTCAAGCCCTGCTGGACGTTAAGTCTACGCTCATCGCTTGCCGCGAATTGAAGAAGACCTTTGAGAAGAAAGAAGACGAATACCCCCGTTTGTGTTTCATCGCGCAAGGACTGCCTGAGACGCACGGCATTGTTGATTCCATCTCACGCGTCCTCTCTGAACGCGGCGAAGTGTTGGATTCAGCTTCGATCAAACTGGCAGACATCCGCCGCAATCTGCGCATCGCGCATGACCGATTGATGAGCCGTTTGCAAAAATATGTGACCGACTCAAAAACCTCATCCATGCTGCAAGAATCGATCATCACGCAGCGTGATGGGCGTTATGTAATTCCCTTACGGGCTGAGTTCAAAGGCAAGATCAAAGCCGTCATCCATGATCAATCCTCCAGCGGTGCGACTCTTTTCGTTGAGCCGTTGCCTGTGGTAGAAGCGAATAACGAGATCCGCGAATTGCAGCTTGCCGAACGAGACGAAGAACGAAGAATTCTCGCGGAAGTTTCGTCTGTGGTTGGAGCACATGCCAGCGAATTAAAATACGGTGTGGAAAACCTCGCTGCGCTCGATCTGGCTTTTGCAAAAGCAAAGTATGCGGAAGAACTCAAAGCAAGTGAGCCAGTACTCAATGAGCAGCCACCAGTAAAAAAGAATAGTGCGCCCCTGATTCCTAGTCCTTTGTCATTGAAACTTCTTCAAGCTCGCCATCCCCTACTCGACCCCGATACCGTTGTACCTGTGGATGTTGACCCGCGCGAAGGGACACGTGCCATCGTCATCACCGGTCCGAACACGGGTGGAAAAACGGTTTCGCTTAAGACGGTTGGCTTGCTGGTGCTCATGGCGCAAAGTGGACTTCATATCCCTGCACAAAGCGGTTCGGAACTGCCGTTCTTCAAATCTGTTTACGCAGATATCGGCGATGAACAATCCATTGAGCAGTCGCTTTCAACCTTCAGTGGACATATCACCAACATCATCCGCATCCTCAAACAGATCGATAATCGTTCACTGGTCATCTTTGATGAACTCGGCTCAGGCACCGACCCACAGGAAGGGGCTGCCATTGCGCGTGCGATCCTCACCCACTTATTGGAAGTCGGTGTGATGACTCTTGTAGCAACGCATTATCCTGAATTAAAAACCTTCGCGCATTCAACCGAAGGGGTGGTCAATGCCTCGCTTGAATTTGACATTAAAACGCTTCGCCCTACCTATAAGTTGACCATTGGTCTGCCGGGCAGGTCCAACGCATTAGCCATTGCTCAAAAATTAGGGTTGCCGCAAACCATTATTGACTCTGCCAAGGCAGAGATCAACCCATTGGACTTGCGTGCCGATAAATTATTGGACGATATCCGCAAGGAGCGCAACCGGACCTCGCGTGAACGTGAGAAGTTGGAAAAGCAACGCGCCAAACTCGAAGCACAAAACGCAGACTTGGCAAAACGACTTGAAAAGATCGAAGATGAACGCCGTGAAACCATTGCCAAAGCCCGCGCCGAAGGTGAGTTGGAGGTGGCGCTGCTCAAACGCAATCTCGATTCATTGAAATCGCAACTCAAGAAAGCCAGCCAACCGCTGCAAGCCATCCGCGCCATTGAAGAGAAAATGGAAAAGATCGAAGAGAAAGTGGAAGCGCCGGTAGAAAGAAAAAGTGACCAGTATCCAGTCACGAGTAACCAGGGGCTGAAGTTAGGCGAGAAGGTCACCGTCAGCAGCTTGAATGCCGAAGGTGTGGTGACAGCTTTGGGTGAGTCAGATGCGGAAGTCCAGATCGGGACGATCCGCGTGCGGGCGAAATTATCCGACTTGATCAGAAGACAATCAGCGGAAGATAGATCCCCAAAGGGGACGCTGTCACAAAAAGAAAAGACCAAACAGCCATCATCCACGGTCAATCGTCCAGCGGCCACATCACCCGGTATGGAAGTGGATTTACGCGGGTTGATGGCGGAAGATGCGCTCGACAAGATGGAACGTTATTTGGAGCAGGCATATCTTTCAGGCTTGCCGTGGGTGCGAATCATTCATGGCAAAGGCACGGGTAAATTACGTCAGGCTGTACGCGAGACCTTGAAGGGTCATACTTATGTGAAGTCTTTTGAAGAAGGGGCTTCCAACGAAGGCGGCGAAGGCGTGACCGTGGCAAAGTTGAATGCAAGCTGATGGGTGCGGTGCTGTCTTAACGCAATCGTAATCTGACACGGGTTTGAGTTCGTTTATAATTTTTTACGAGAGGAGCCTTTTATGTCCATTGACGATGCCATTAAAAAAATGACCGACCTCGTGACCGCTGCCTGTGCCAGTGCTGAGATCAAGGCTACGAAAATGTCTGATGAAGAAGCACGTTTGACGGTGCTTGCTCCTGCTGGTGATATGCAGAAGATCAAGGATGCGACCTTCCAGCCTGCGATTGACATGTTGAATTCAGACGGGATGGATGTGCAGGTCTTCGTGTACGATAAAGATGCGCCGCCCTTAAAAGGATGATGCAGAATTTAGAAAGATAAAAGATAAATGTAAGGACGCGGAAACCGCGTCCTTTTTATTTACAAATGCATGGGCAGGGGGATACTCAAAAACAAGCTGCCCCACCCCTACTGCCCGGTTGCCATACGCCAGACGATGTTCAAAGCCTCCAAGCCGGTTTCGCGGTGAATGACTTTGGCTTCATCGGTGAGATAAATATCACCTTGCAGTGGACGGTCTTCGCGAGTGAAAAGTCCGCGGTTGGGAAGATCTGATACAGCTGCCCAAAAATTCCATAGCGGCAGATCATATTCAGCGGAGAGCAACGCCATATCGCGGTTGATGCGATTGTCTTTTTCGCGGTTATCGGCTTTGGTGGCAAGGATGGGAACGACACCATTCGCAAGTAACTGCTCGATCACGCGCCGCAAATATTCGGTGTTACGTGATTCAAAATGAGAACCGATCTGTATGATAACGAAGGATGGACGATGGATTCGCAGTTCACAATCAACAGGCGTTTCGCCAAATTGGCAGCCATAATCACCGCGATGCCACTGGTCCCATAACAGCGCACCGGGTGTGGTGCCATCTTGTGCAGTGGAACTTTCTCTCGTGAACGAACCGGCAAAATTTTCAACTGTCTCTTGCAACTCTGGCGAAAGACTCGCCACCAGATCCAGGTCGAAATCATACACGCCTAAAAATTCCTGCGGCTCTGCCTGACAATCTCCAAAGATGGAAAAGGCATTTGGATCATTGCCAAGCGTCAGCCCAAGTTGATAGACCTCCTGGATATTCACCCCCGGCTCCGGCTGGACCGGAAGACTCATCCACGCATTGTCTTCTACTGTCGCTGTAACCTTTGTCGCTTCGACCGTCGGCGTAGATGTGGGTTGTTTGGTCTTCGTCGCCTCCACTGTAACGGTGACCGAACCTTGCGTGGGAGTGTCATACCTCGGCGTTGGCACCACTCGTGCAGGGGTTTCCGTTGGCGGCATGGTGGGGATTTGTGCAGGCTGTGGACCACATCCAATTAAAACCAATAGGGTCAGAAGCACTAGTCGTTTCATAATAAGAGATTTAACCACAAAGGTACGAAACCTCGAAGTCAGAATGAAAATCTTAGCGGCTTTGTGTCTTTGTGCCTTCGTGGTGTATGAATTCCCACTCTTTTGCAAACTTCAATATTCGCGGACGGATGTAATACGCATCTGGGTCGGCTTGCGGACGTTTGGACTTGATCAACTCCATCGCAGCGAGAGGATCATATCCTTGCGCGATGAGGATGCAGGCTCCCATCGTCACGCCGCGATGAGCGCCGTAGGCACAATGGGCAAAGACCTTACCGCCGTTCTGAATGACATCAAGTGCGGCTTTTGCTCCGCGCACGAGCGGCTTGATTGGAATCGGTATCAGCGGCGAATCAAAGGTTGGGAGCCAGAGCCGCTCCATGGGAGTGGGATGCGGGTCGCGGTGCGGCATCCGCTCGAAGCGCATGTTGATGACAAGGCGAATGCCTAGTTCACGTAATTGGTCGTAATCCTTTTTATGAGGCGTGGTTCCAATGAAAAGGTCATCGGTGATGGGAGAGAAATTCATGGGGAAAGGATAACAGAAAGTAAGAAAAAAGTAACATTGCCAACCACTCAAGTATTGGATATGCTTCCAGTAATTAATACAAATAAAAAAATCAAGAGGTTATGCATGTCCACAACTGACGAATCGAAACCTGCCGATTCCCAAAAGTCCGCTTCTCGTATCCTCCTTTCAACCTGGATCACTGTCTCAAACATCCTTGCTCTTGGTTCGCTTTTGCCATGGGCGAGTTTGGTGCTTTGTTCGTTGATGTCCTATCCCCAAAAAGAGAAGGATTTTGAATATTATTTCTTTAGGGCAACCATATACGCCTACCCGTTCATCATCCTCGGTCTGGTCATTTACACCCGGCGGGCCTACAAAAATGGATGGGATTGGAAAGCCCAAATTACGTCTATCGTCTCGATCGTGCCAGTCATATGGTTTTTGCTGATGTTATTCAATCTCATTTAGAGTTTCATTTACAATTCCATAAGATGAAAACGAGGAGAATCTCAACGTTGTGAGGTTCTCCTCATTTCTTTTACTCATCACTCTTCGATCATCCCTCCTCCCCCATCCCCTCTTTTTTATGCTAGACTCACGGCAATTCTAAAATTACTCCCATTAACCACACTGGACACCGATTACTGGAAACTGACTCACTCAAAAATGGAAACCCTTTCCTCTGCACTTGACCCGCAATCCCCCGAATTCAAAGCCAACACAGAACATAACCGCGCCCTCGCGCAAGAACTCAAAAAACACCTTGCAACTGTCCGTGAAGGTGGCGGCGAGAAGTATCGCAAACGCCACGAAGAACAGGGCAAGTTATTCGTGCGCGAACGCATCGAACGTCTGCTCGACCCGGGTGCGCCATTCCTAGAACTGTCCGCATTGGCAGCGATCAATTTATATAACAACGAAGCGCCGAGTGCGGGCATCGTCACCGGCATTGGGCGCATCTCGAATCGTGAAGTGCTCATCATCGCCAACGACGCCACTGTCAAAGGCGGCTCGTATTTCCCAATGACGGTCAAGAAGCATTTGCGCGCCCAGCAGATCGCCGAAGAAAATCATTTGCCCTGCCTCTACCTCGTGGACTCTGGCGGGGCAAATTTGCCTTTCCAAGATGAAGTCTTCCCCGATGTCAATCATTTCGGGCGCATCTTCTACAATCAAGCACGCATGTCTGCCAAACGCATTCCGCAGATCGCGGCAGTGATGGGAAGTTGCACCGCAGGCGGCGCGTACGTCCCTGCGATGAGTGATGAAGCAGTCATCGTCAAAGGTGCAGGGACAATTTTCCTTGGCGGACCTCCGTTGGTCAAAGCCGCCACAGGCGAAGATGTCACTGCCGAAGAACTGGGCGGTGCGGATGTCCACACCCGCAAATCGGGCGTCGCCGATCACTTCGCAGAGGATGATGACCATGCGATTGAAATTTTACGCAGCATCGTTGAAACACTTCCGCGTGGACATGTCCACTCGCATCTTTCCGGGCTCGAAGTTGCTCCACCCGAAGAACCTTTATACAATGCCGACGAATTGTACGGAGTCCTGCCGCGCACTTTCAAAGAATCCTTTGACGTCCGTGAGATCATCGCCCGCATTGTGGATGGGTCCAAGTTCCGCGAGTTCAAAGCACGCTACGGCACGACTCTCATCTGCGGGTTCGCCCGCATTCATGGCTACCCGGTTGGCATCATCGCCAATAACGGTGTCTTGTTCAGTGAGTCAGCGCTGAAAGGAACGCACTTCATCGAACTGTGCGACCAACGCGGCATTCCGCTTATCTTCTTACAAAATATCACTGGCTTCATGGTCGGCAAAGAATAC
>JBEBCV010000145.1:0-10914 GCA_041157505.1 Chloroflexota bacterium
GAGTAGGCAATACCCGTTTCTTTTTATCTCGCATTAAACTTCCATAACTAGTAACTGGGTATAATCCAGCCCATGATTCAACGCATTCTACGCGGGTTCGAGATCACGATCCTGCTCATTATCCTTGCCGCACTTACTGGTTACAGCAATCCCTCCCTAACCAACCCCATTGAAAAGGTCCGTGCATACACTCGCAGCCTCGAGTTCGATTATGTCGAATGGATGGCGAAGGCTGCCATCATCAAAATGCGAGCCGCAACGGTGAACCTGCCGCAAACGCTCGACCGAGAAGAGCAGAAGCAGATCGTGATGGAGTATTTCCAAACCACGCAGTTCATCCTTGAAAAAGAATATCTGCTCTCTCAGCTTTACGCAGACCCGACCATTCAAGATAAAGATGCCGCCACCGCAACTGTCCGTGCTGATCTAACCAAACTCTATTTGCGGCAGGAACAGATCGCCCCATTGGCAGAAGCCATTTTGCAAGAGCAAGTGACCCAGGTTCTGGTAGAGCAAGGACTCACCGCAGCGGGTCAGCCGCTTCCCAATGTTTGGTATCACTCTACTCCATTGCCAATGGCTCTCATCGTCTCGCCCCGCGATCGCATCGAACAAACTGCGAACATTTCGGTGAACACAGATCTCACAGTTGATGAGCAGGTCAACCTCGAAGATGATGTTTCCAAAGGGCTAAATGTATCTTCCCTTGTCGTGCAGATCGGCGGTGTCGGTGTGTATCCCACCATGGTGGCACGCACCACCAATGTAAACTGGCTGCTCAGTACGATCGCTCACGAATGGATCCACAACTATCTCACTCTCCGTCCGCTTGGCTTGCTTTATAGTGAAACACCTGAACTACGCACGATGAACGAAACGACCGCGTCCATTGCCGGGGATGAGATCGGAGCGATCGTCATTGAAAAGTTCTACCCGGAATTAAAACCAGCCGCATCCTTCCCGAACTTGAGATTGGTCTCGCTTTCCTTTGACCGCCCCGACCCCGAGACGTTAGTGCGGCCCCCCTTCGACTTCCGCGCACAAATGCATGAGACGCGTATCAATGCCGACGCATTGCTTGCCGCAGGCAAGATCGAAGAAGCCGAAGCATATATGGAAGCGCGCCGTCAGATCTTTTTGCAGAACGGATATCTTCTCCGCAAGATCAACCAAGCTTACTTTGCCTTCCATGGCGCTTATGCGGATGTGCCCGGTGGCGCGGCAGGTGAAGACCCGGTCGGACCCGCCGTCCGTGCATTGCGTGCACAGAGCGCTTCACTCAAAGATTTCATCAACACCATGGCTTGGATGTGGTCTTTCGAACAACTACAGGAAACGATCAAATAATAATGAAACGAATCTTTTTTGGGCTGCTTTTTTTCGGCATTGCCCTATTTCTCACTGCATGCAGCACCGACCAGAATTCAACGGTCACACCGTATGTTGTTCTTGACCCTGTCATCCCGCCAACTTCGACCCCACAATACACATGCACGGTGATCAACGCCATCCCGACCCTGTCACCGAACGAACAGACTCTCGTGCCCCCCATCACCGACACAGACTATGCTATTGGTCCCGCTGATGCACCTGTGACGATCCTGGAATATTGCGATTTCCAATCTGAAGGGTGTTTGGTGATGGCTCAAACGGTTGCAGAATTGATGCGCAGTTACGAAGGAAAGATCCGCTTTGTATTCCGTCCGTTGCCACTGAGCACTGTGCTCGATAAATCGGACGCATCTGTCCTTGCGGCATTTGCGGCAGATGAACAAGGCAAATTCTGGGAAATGTACGATCTGCTTTTCGTCAAACATGGCGAATGGGTGAACCTAAGCCCCGGAGAATTCAAAGGCTGGCTATCAAGAGAAACAGCCGCTATCGGCATAGATGCGAATCAACTCACGGAGGCGATGAATGCCGAGGGAGCCTTGACCAAGCTCAAGTCGGCGCAAGAGGCGATGTCTCAGTTGTACATCACTGCAGTCCCCATTGTCCTCATCAATGGTGCGCTGCAACAATCCTACGTCCTAGATTTTCGTAACATGAATGACACAGTTGGATTGATCCTGCTGGGACAAAAGCAATTTACCGATTGCCCACCATTCGCGGTGGATGCATCGAAACAATATATTGCGACCATCGAAACGGCAAAAGGTAATATTGTTATTCAACTTTTTCCAGATAAAGCGCCGCTTGCAGTTAATTCGTTCTTATTCCTTGCACGACAAGGTTGGTACGACGGCGTGACTTTCCATCGAGTGATCCCCGGTTTTGCTGCACAGGCAGGTGACCCCAGCGGAACTGGCAGAGGGAACCCAGGCTATTTCTTTAAGAACGAACCCAGCGACCTAGTGTTCGACAAGCCCGGTTTAGTGGGTATGGCAAATTCGGGTCCAGATACAAATGGGAGTCAGTTCTTTATTTCGTTTGCGCCTGCTGAGCACTTGAATGGGTATTACACCATTTTTGGTCAGGTCATCAGCGGATTGGATGTAGCTGAACAATTGCCTCCGCGAGACCCATCAGAAACCGGCTTTTTACCTGCGGGAGATCTGATCGTACGCGTTACGATAGAAGAGAAATAATGCAAACCAAACAAACTCACTGGGCATCGTTACTCACATTGATCCTTATCGGCACAAGTGTATTCTTCTTATTAATACTTGTTGCCGCTTTGGGCGTTGTCTCTCTCATGGACTTATTTGCTGCCACAGGAGAAGCCGCTTCTGAGATGATCAGCGCAGTGGCATTTGGTTTCATTCTGCTCCTGCTGCTTTTATGCGGATGGTTCATCCTTCAAAAGACAAGAGGCTTGGAGCAAGCAGACCTGCCATTCAAATTTCCGTTCGCGCCGTGGATGTGGGGTGTGCTGCCAGCGATCGTGATCTTCAGCATCGCATTGGGCGGGCTGGCTACTTTGGCAGAGTTGCAATGGCTGAATTGGATCGTACTTCCTGCTCTGACCGTGCTAGTCATTGTGCCGCCGATATGGCTTTTGTTCGGCATCGCCTCGAACGGACTTGACCTGGGTCCGCGTTGGCGGTTTTTCAGCATCTTCAGCCTTGGTTTGACAATTGGACCGCTCGTCATGATCGTGATCGAATTGGTGGTCTTATTTACCATCATCATTTCGGGTGCGATCTATGTGGCAACCACACAGCCTGCACTCATGAGTGAGTTGGAAATGCTGACGAATATGATGACTCAGGGTGCGAGCGAAGAAGCTTTGCTTGCAATGCTGACACCGTATCTCACCAACACTACTCTGATCGCGATCGGCATCAGCTACATTGCCTTGCTCGTGCCATTGATCGAGGAACTGCTAAAGCCGCTGGCGGTTTGGCTTTTCGCCCGTCAGATCGAGTCGCCTGCGCAAGGGTTTGCCTTGGGTGTATTGAGCGGTGCGGCGTTCGCACTGGTCGAAAGTTTGAATGCTGGCGCAGATGGCTCCACAAGCTGGGCGATCGTGGTCTCGGTCCGCACAGGGACGAGCGTATTGCACATGATGACCTCTGGACTGGTCGGCTGGGGAATTGCATCGGCTTTCAAAGAAAAACGCGTTGGTCGGCTGATCGCGGCATATATTTCTGCTGTGTTAATTCACGGCATTTGGAACGCTGCGGCTGCCGGCACCGGGCTGACCGCTTTGGGTGAATCGCTTGGCAAACCGGAGTGGCTGTTTAATTTCGCCCCTGCCCTCGTCTGTGGGCTGCTCGTTTTGGGAATTGGAGTGACCGCCATGTTGGTCGCATCCAATCGCAAACTGCGCAAGCAACTGGAAATGCCCCTGCAATCTGCTGAAATGCAGATCGAAACTGCAGAGAAACCTTCTGAATAAATCGAAAAAGTAAAGGTAAAATCTCAGGCATGAAATATTCACTTAACGCGCGCGAGGGTGATCTTGCGCAATTGGTTGGGCTCACCCACAAACATTTTATCTTCATCCTGCAGCCTGGCGGCGACTTTCAGAGTCATCGCGGAGTCATCAAGCACGACGACCTGATCGGCAAACCGTGGGGCTCGCAGGTTTTCAGTCACACTGGGGCGCCGTTCTTTTTGCTTCAGCCTTCCATGTCCGACATTCTCAATGAATTGCCGCGCAATACACAGATCCTTTACCCAAAAGATATCGGTTACATTCTCATCCAAATGGGGATCTCTGAGGGGCAAACCGTTCTTGAGGCTGGAACCGGCTCCGGCTCGATGACCATTGCCATGGCAACCGCCGTTGGACCCAATGGACGGATCGTCTCTTATGAGAAAACGCCGGATACGCAAAACCTGGCAAAGAAGAACCTGCAACGTATCGGTCTCGCCTCGCGGGTGGATTTCAAACTGCGCGACATTCAAGAGGGCTTCGACGAAACGGAAGCCGATGCCTTCTTCCTCGACGTGCAGAACCCGTATGACTATATTCAGCAGGTCCGCGCCACGCTCAAACCCGGCGGGTTCTTTGGAACCTTGGTTCCCACCTACAACCAGGTGGAAAAGGTTTTATATGCCTTGAAAAAATATGACTTCGCCTTTGTGGAAGTGTGTGAGTTGCTGCTGCGTTATTACAAGACCAATCCAGCCCGTTTACGTCCAACAGACCGCATGGTGGCACATACGGGGTATCTCATTTTTGGGCGCAAAATAGAGCTAAGCGAAGACCCACGCGGAGCAGCATTAGCCAAAGAGATCATCGGCATCGAAGAGGAATATTAGGATGTTCCGACGCGCCAGAAGACTTTTGAGAGGAGCACCTGTCCCTGCCGTGCCGCCTGCGCTGCGGAATGCGCATCGTTTGATGGAAGCAGGCAGCTACACAGAAGCCTCTCTCGCTTTTTATGATCTTGCCCGAAAGGCAGAAGACCGCTTTCCTGAGCGCGCGCCGATCCTTTATATTGAAGCGGGTCGTGCTGCTATTTTGAGCGGAGACAATAAAAAAGGTATTGTCCACTTTCGCAGTGCGTTGACCCTGCTTGGAACACAACAACGCTACCGACGTTTGCAAAATGTTGGCGAGCGCATCGTAGCGGAGCTGCGTGAACGCGGATTGAACGCCGAAGCCGAGGAAGTTGAATCTGTTATCCGAAACAATGCCCAAGCCCCGGCGGAGAAAGAAGCGTCTGTGTCGAAAAAGCAAGCCATCCTGCTAACCCATTGTCCGTCTTGTGGAGCGGCGCTTCGCCCGAACGAAGTCGAATGGCTGGACGATGTGACCGCCGAATGTGATTATTGCGGCAGCCCTGTGCGAGCTGAGTCTTAAGATGACAGAGATCACTGAAGAATATATCCGCAACAAGTTGAATGAAACCAACCGTTCACGGGTCGAAACGGACGGGTATGCGGAGATTCCGGTTCACCCGGATGTGCATTTGAAGTGTGCCGCGGTACTTGTGCCGCTGGTCCATTTTCAACATGAATGGCATGTATTGTATACGCGCCGTACAGACCGAGTCGAATCTCACAAGGGACAAGTTTCCTTCCCGGGCGGCGCCTGCGATGAAGGCGAGACCACCCCTGAAGAAACCGCCCTGCGCGAAGCCGATGAAGAGATCGGCATCAACCCCAACGATGTGAGGGTGATTGGCAGATTGAGCCGCATGGTGACCATCAGCAAATTCAAAGTGACGCCCGTGGTCGGGGTCGTCCCTTTCCCTTATGCGTTCAAAACCTCGGGTGCAGAAGTAGCGCGGGTCTTTACCATGCCCCTGCTTTGGCTGGCGAACCGAAACAATTACTGGGAATTTTCCCTGCCAGATTCTGGTCGAACCTTGATCGCATATCACCCATATGACGGTGAACTATTATGGGGCGCCACCGCCAGAATGACCTTGAACTTTTTGTCGCTGATCGATCTTTTGTAAATCCCCATATTTCTCCCTCTTACAAACCGCAATAAATAATTGTGGATATAATTTACCTTATAAATTGTGAAATATATCACAATAATCACCTCTATTTGTGACAAATTTCACTAAGCAAATTACCTCATCAAGCCTACAATACAAACGATCAAAAAAAACAATTCAGGTGTGCAACCCCTCCCCTTACGGAGCCGGAAGCGACCAACGGATTGATAAACAAGGAGACATCACAATGAAAGTACATAATAAAGTTATCGTGGTAACAGGCGGCGGAAACGGAATGGGACGTGAGTTGGTTTTGAACCTTTTATCCAAAGGCGCCTTCGTCGCTGCAGTGGATATCAATGAAAAAGCGCTCGAGGAAACAGCTCAACTGGCAGGCGAACTGAAAGAGAATTTGATGACCCTCCCTCTGAACATCACCAATAAAGAAGCCGTGGAAGCATTGCCCGGCAAGGTTATCGCCAAATTCGGCATGGTGGATGGCATCATCAACAACGCCGGCATCATTCAACCGTTCGTGCGTCTGATCGACCTTGATTACGCGGCGATCCAACGTGTATTGGATGTGAACCTGTATGGCACCCTTTTTATGGTGAAAGCGTTCCTGCCTCACCTTCGCCAGCGACCTGTGGCACATATTGCAAATATCTCCAGTATGGGCGGTTTTCTGCCAGTACCTGGACAAACCGTGTATGGCGCAAGCAAAGCAGCGGTAAAGCTGCTCACTGAAGGTCTATATGCGGAATTGCTGAACACCAATGTGAAAGTAACCCTGGTGTACCCGGGAGCCATTGGCACGAACATTGCCGCAAATTCAGGGATCACCGTGCCGAACATGCCGGAAGCAAATAGCAAAGAAGCCAGCAATATCAAACCGTTGCCCGCTGACGAAGCCGCAGAGATCATCATAGACGCCATCGAACGGGACCGCTATAGTGTGCACGTCGGCTCAGACTCCAAGTTCATGGATTTTATTTACAGGCTCAACCCAAAAGGAGCCGCCGGGTTCATTTATAACCAGATGAAGTCGCTCCTGCCCTCGTAGCAGAGCAAACAGTAACCATTTCTCCCTCCAGTTTATTGGTAAGCAGACGAACGCTGGTCGTTGCAGTACTGCAACGACCAGCGTTCGTTTTTGTACACAGTGACTTAAAAAACAACACACCCCGAAACTCGGGGTGTGTCATATTTGTACTCAAAGAAGAAATTATTCTTCTTCCTTCTTGCCGCGTTCCACGCTGAGTTCGGGAGCTGCAGCTTCGGCAGCACCTTCGGCACCAGCAGCACCTGGAGTGGACTCATCCTTGGTGATGGTGACGACCGCAATGGTCTCTTCTTCGTCAGCCAGGATGCGGACCTTGTCGGAGATCACCAGATCCTTCACGCGGAAGATATCGCCGATCTGCTTGAGCAGGGAGATATCCACATTGATGCGTTCGGGAAGGTCACCCGGCAAACATTCAACTTCGAGGCGTTCCAAGTTGTGAACGAGGATACCGTTGTAATCCTTTACCGCAGGCGAGACACCCACGAAGGCGAGTCCCACACTGGTGCGGAGCTTTTCATTCATATCCACCGCGAGGAAATCGATATGGGTCAAAACGCCCTTGATGTAATCGCGCTGGCGTTCGCGTACGAGAGCAGGATATTCCTTGCCTTCGACGTCGATCGTGACCAAACTGGAAGCACTCACCTTTGCCAATGCCAAGCTAGCGACATGTGCATCTAATGAGATCGAGATCGGTTCAAGGTGACGACCATAGATCACCGCAGGGAGCTTCCCTTCGCGGCGCATGGCTTTGACCTGCTTGCCGATCACATCACGTTTGGTTGCCTTCAAAACTACTTTTTCCATCTTACCTAACTCCTTGGGCGCCTCTCACGCGGCAACTCCGCCGCATTACCTTCGCCCGATCATAGAATTTCTGTAAAGCGGGTCTTTCCCGCTGAACATCCGAATTTATTTTTTGCCGAACAACATCCGTCCGAGCAAAAGCATGATGCCTGCAAACAACCCGCCCACCAACCCAGCGATGATCGCGCCGCGGGTATCGATCACAGTGGACACGTTTCCCTGCACATTGCGAGACAAGAGGATCATCGACTCAATGCGTTCGCTGCGAACTTCACGTGCAGCCACAAGACCCGCGTAGGCGTTGCCGAACTCGACGCTTCCCGCCACGACCGCGCCTGCTGCACCATTAATGGAAAGGGTGCCCGCCTGAGCCACTGCCACCGCCCCACTCTGGACCGTGACCTCATCTGCCTGAACGACCGCAACGAGAGCTTCATGCACTTTGACATTGCCGGCATTGACCTGCCCTGCCGCGCTGGTGTTCAACTCGACATCTTCCGATCGAACGACACCTGCCGAACTTTGGTGCATGCGGACCATTTCCGCGTTGACCGTTTCCACATCCACCTGGGAGAGGTTGATCACTTGCGGTTTTTGTTCAGCAGAAGGGTTGGTTTGGGTCATGGTCTTGGCAGAAAATGCGCCTCCTCACGGAGGCGCAGGGTTGACGACGGCTTGGATTTTATCCGTTAGAGGGGGGTTCGTCAAGGAAAAGTCAAGCTACGAGGCTCAACACTCGATATTCCAACGGGAATCGAGGGTCTACTTTCGTCTTTCCTTCATCTCGTGCGCGATCTCGGCAGAGACATCGTCGCCGCGGGCTTCGAGATGGCTGATAATGCTTGCGTAGGATTCATCGTCGCGGTTTTGGCTCAGTTTCGAGGCGGCGTCGAGGCGGGTCACTTCCAAAGCAAAACCTGCCACGCCGCGCATCTCTTTTTCCACAAAGTCGGCGGGCAGACCATCCATGCTGTAGCCGGTGCCGGTTTCGTGTTTGGCGATCAGTTCACTGAGTAGAGAACGCAATTCCTCCCCTTCCAACATGCAGACCTTTCCATATACATGGATGTTGATGTAGTTCCATGTCGGTACGTTGACATGGTTGTACCAACGCGGGGAGATGTAAGTGTGAGCGCCTTGAAAAATGAGCAGAACCTCCTGGTCGCCGAAGGACTTCCACTGCGGGTTGGCGCGGGACATATGCCCAAGGATGGTAAGAGAACCATCTGCGTTCTCCACGACCTCCACTGGTAAATGAGTTGCCAGCAGATTTTCGCCATCCTGTGAAACAAGAGCCGGAAAACCGTTCGATCTGAGAAACTCAACGATCTTTTTTCGATCTTCTTCACGATAATATTTTGGAATGTGCATTGGGGATACCTCTCAAGATTTCCTGAAGTATAACAAGGAACAAAATGCGGGGGCAACCCGTCAGGGAAGGCAGGTGAAATCTTTGGAATAAAAAAGGATCATTGAATAAAACCATGAGTAAAAAATACAAGAAACAACGTCCTGTAACACCGGGCTGGGTGGATTCGCTGATCGCCGGGTTGGAAGTCATTGGCGCAATCGCGACTCTATTGGCTGGTATTTATGGCTTGGTTACGTGGGTGTTTTGATGAACCTTGGTTATAATTTGAAGCGTCGGAAGCAAGACATTAGAGGTAGGAGCCCCATATGCAGCAAAGCACGGATACGAAAAGCGTTAACCGAATCGGTTTGGTCTTTTACTTTCTCGGAGGATTGTTCACCTTTCTAAGTTGCAGTGCACTAGTTGGCGGCATTGCGCTTGACCTTTTTGGCGCAGAAACAACTGGGGAAATGACCAATATATCTTATGATGAAAAACGGTCGGATAACCCATTCACTGCCCAGGTAACATTTACGACCGAGAATGGCGAAGAACGATCGTTCATCTCGTGGGAAGACCGTTTCTTTTTTGAGCTTGATGAGCAATTAAAAAGAAGCGAAGACAACCCATCGAATGCCGGGTTGGAAGTCCGATATTTTGAGACCATTCCGTTCATTGCAAAAGTGTCGCTTGTGTATCATACTGAATACGTCAACCAGATCATCTGGCTCTTCTGGTCGAGTGTGGCATTGATGATCGGCGTCATTTCCCGCCGGAACAAACCTATTACAATTGATCTTAGTCAAAGGAAAAATTAACCATGCTCAAGAAATTACGTGAACCCGTCAACAGCCTCACCCATTGGGGCGGCGCGATCCTCGCCCTGATCGGCTTGATCGTTCTGCTTATCATCGGGTGGGATACCCCTGCCAAGATCATCTCCCTTGCCGTTTACGGCGTGAGCCTGATCTTTCTATTCTCTGCCAGTGCCACGTATCACATGGTACAGGTCAAAGACAAGGCGCTGGAGATCTTTCGCAAAGTGGACCATGCCGCCATTTATGTTCTGATCGCAGGGACGTACACTCCGTTCTGCATCAACGCTTTCGACGGCTTCTGGAAGTGGGGCATGCTTACCATTATCTGGTCGCTTGCGATCATCGGCATTGTGGTTAAGATCTTTTACATCCGCGCGCCGCGCTGGTTGAATGCCGGCATCTACATTCTCATGGGTTGGCTCAGTGTGACCGCCGCCGGTGAGATGCTCTCGGCACTGCCCGCCTGGGTGTTGACCTGGATGATCATTGGCGGGGTCATCTATACCCTCGGCGCCATCGTTTATATGACAAAGATCTTCAACTTCAAACCGGGTGTGTTCGGCTTTCATGAAGTCTGGCATATCTTTGTGTTACTTGCAGCGGCGGCGCATTTTGTGGCTGTGCTGGGCGTAGCCATTTATTAAGCGCCAGACCGTGGAATAAAACTTTACTAGGAACCTGTAAATACATGTTTTTCGGTTTTGACCTGAAAGAACTGTTCAATTTTCCATTCAAAGATGCGGAAGCGCGCAAACACTTGCTGATCGGCACTGTGGTTTCGCTTTCGGCGTTCATCATTCCGCTCCTTCCTTATTTCGTTCTAACTGGCTATGCCGTTCAACTCGTACGGCAAGTCTTTCGGGGTGAAGCCCCGCGCATGGTGGCATGGGATAACTGGGGCGACCTGCTTAAGGACGGCTTGAAAGTCTTCGGCATTCGTCTCATTTACACGTCACCGATCATCCTGCTGGTGCTGCCGTTGATGGTCACTTCCATTCTATTGCCAGTGATCACAGGAAATTCAAGCAGCCC
>JBEBCV010000146.1:0-13122 GCA_041157505.1 Chloroflexota bacterium
CGCGGCGTGATGCGCTTTGATGTGATCGCGCGCGGTGCAAAAGCTCACAGCGGTGTGGCAGGCACAGGGGACCTTAGTGAAAAGTTGATTGTTGCCCGTTCGGCTTTGAACGAAATGTTTACCAAGCATCTGACTCTCAAAGCTGCAGATGGCTGGCAGTCGCAAGCCAAGTTCCCGTTCATCAGTGTAGGCACACCGGGTGTTTACAATGTCACTGCAGCGGAAGGCGTTTTGGGCGTGGAGATCCGTCCGATTCCTCAGGATGATGTCGAAGGGCTAAAGTCTAAAGTAGAAGCTTACTGCGCAGAGAATGGACTGGAAGCCAAATTCACTGTGATGGAAAATGGTGTGGCATGCGACCCAAATAATCCGGCGTTGAAAGCGCTCATCGAAGCGGTGAGGCAGGCTGGGGCGGGGGAAGAGCCGCGTATCGGCAAGAAATTACCCGGTACCAGTGCCCGGTTCGCTCCAGGCGGTCAGGCAGTGGTCTGGGGGCAGTCTGGTGTGGGTCCCCACGCGAAGAACGAGGCGCATTTCATTCCGAGCATCGAACCCTATTACAAGTCACTGAACGAGTTGTCAAAGTTGTGGAAGTAAAAAAGAAGGACGAGAGCAATCTCGTCCTTCTTTTTATTTTTTCTTGGGTAGAAAATCAAATGGTGGGCGATGATTCATCTTAACCAAATGCGCACCCGCTTCACCCGCATGGATGGCTGTCAACGAACCGGTATCGCATCCCAACCGTTGAAAATGATCTAGTGGCATGCCGAGGAAATGCGCTACAGCAAGTTTGATCGGGTCTGCGTGAAAGACCACCGCCACAATGTCTTGCGGCTTGTTGTATTTCTTGATGAGCCGTTCCAACACATTCACGATCCGCAGCTGACATTCGGGGAATGACTCACCTTCAGGGAAGCGGAACCGCGACGGCGCATTTTGGACAATCTTCCATTCTTTTTTCAATGCAAGCAGTTTCCATGATTTTCCCTGCCATTTTCCGATGTCTGTATCCATCAGATCAGGTTCCTGCTGAATCGTCAATTTATGCGTCTCTGCGATCGGTGCGGAGGTTTCCATTGCCCTATCCAAGGGACTCGAATATATGGCTTTGATCTGGACATCGCGCAACGCCTCTCCCAACGCCTGCGCCTGTTTCTGCCCCCTTTCATTCAGGTGCACGCCGGGAATCCGTCCTGCCATTTTCCCGGTTTTGACGAAATCATTTTCCCCGTGCCGGATAAGTAGTAATAAGGTCATGGTTAAGCTCCCAAAGAGAATTGGTAGATTGTACCAGCCCTGCAAACTGCTTACAGTACCGCGGTAAGGCTACCAGAGTAATCTTGATATTGTGCAGCATGACAGGTATTCTACTATTATCTTTATTGGTATCTTAAACTTTAGGAGTAATACATTATGTTCAATAAAAATTTGTTGTTGAAAGTTGGATTAGTAATTCTGGGTTTTGGTTCAATTACGACAATGGCGTATTACGGGGGTATCGATCCTTCGGAATGGTTCGAAAATTATCCAGGAACTGTGCAACAGGATGATGTGACTTTGCCGCAAGGTCTTGAGCCAAACCTGCCTGACGGTCCTAGTCTTGGTCCTGCCGAACCCGAAATTACTGATCAGAAAAAAGAGAACGAATGTGGAACCTTTATCTGGTGGTGGGATAACGAACTTAATGAAGATAAGGTCATTTATTACAGACGTGTTGTTGGTGTTTCGGACTTTGTGCCATTTAAAGTAGTAGGTCCGCATGATGGGTTTAATGGTTCATTTGGAGAGGCAAATCTACCTCCTGGAACATATGAATATAAAGTAAGTGTTGTAAATGAATTGGGTGAAGCTTTTAGCAATGTAAGCCTGCCTATCACTATAGACTCGGCTTTTTGTAGTGATAACACGATACCAAATAAGCCCTTAAATCCTTTTATTATCTCCCTTGAACGCTTTGTGGGCAATACTTGTGCCATTCGTGTTAACTATCAAGATAATTCATTGAACGAAGACGGAATTCGGATCTACCGTGAGTCTTCAGAAAACGGATTCAATGAAGTGTTGATCGCTGAATATCCAGCAAGCGATGCTCTTACTGGATATTATGATGACTTAAATCTGCAACCCGCAATTTATCGTTATCGTGTAAGTGTCTTCAACCAAGAAGGCGAGTCCTTTAGCCAGTTTAGCGATGAATTCCCGATACAAGACGAGGACTGCAATGCGTTTGCTTCACCGGTTATTCAGCTTCCAACAGTTGGTCCTGTAAATTTGCCATCCGATTCTGCCCAAGCCTGTATTTGGACTTCAAGCCTCAATGTATTCATACGAAAAGGACCTAGTTCAACGCTTTATTCTGATATTACAGCTGTTGTTGCGGGCACATCCCTGCCAGTGGTTGGACAAAGCGAAGATGGCGAATTTTGGGTGCTGGAAGTGCAACCCGGTGTTTTGGGGTACGTTCCCAAGGCTGAAAAATTCGGACGGACTACGGGAGATTGCAATCCACCTACCATACAAGATCCAGAATCTCCGGCAGCACCTACGGATGACCCATCTGCAAGCGCTCCCCAGACCCCTGCCTGCAGCGATGGTGTGGATAATGATGGAGATAATCTGGTTGATATGCGGGATCGCGACTGTTCAAGCCCGGAGGATACTGGCGAATAAAATGTTACAGAGAGAACATCAAAACGCAATTTCGTAAAATCGTTATTTTCTTGTTTGTGTAGTGAATTGTTAAATAATTGGACTGATAATATTTCAAAAAGTCTCCCTAATTTAGAGTTAGGGAGACTTTTTATCTTTTTAGGTTTAACGATTCACCTGAAACTTTTCCGAAAACCTTTATACAAAGAGGGTCAAAATATTTTTCCTTTGAATTCTTTTACGGGCAATATTTAGACGTCGTGTTCTATGCGATTTGCGGCAGAATATGGTTGTATATTTTTTTTCTGTATAAACTTTGGTTTTATTCATTATTTAAAGATTCGAAAACTGGTGAGAAGATGGGAGACAAATACTCTGCGCCAAAAACCGATAAATGATCATCGTCTGCGTAAAGTGGTATTCCGTCAATAGACACTTTGCATATGTATTCATTGCAGAGCATATTCCAAGGTTCGATAAGCTGGACGCCTCGATTTTGCTTTAGATTATTAAGAACATCCCTGGTTCTTTGACTTCGTGTAAGATATTCGTCCAGTGTCGGCGCTATGATATTGTTGGTGTCACGTCTTGTACGAAGAGCTATGTAGTTGGCAGAAGGAACATCATACCCAACCTCTGGAACTGGAACGATGATGATCACTTTTCTTCCCATGGCTTGCAACGTGGTAACTGTACGGTCAAGTCCAGTTTGGAGAAGCGCTTTTGGGTTGTTGTTGACAGACGTCTTATTTTGAATATCAATAATTCGATAGTATGATCCCTCTTCTTGTTTGTATGGAGAACCTTCTAGAAAAATAACAGTGCGACTAGCGAGGAAAACCGTTTTGATCTCAGGGTGAGTTCTTAAGTAATCGATGACCATATCATTGTATGTATTACATGGAACATCACCATGCTTCGGTTCTATGATCATGCCAAGCAAGGGAGGACAGCCTTTCGCATAAGTGATTACACCGGCAAGTCCATTTTCTTTGGCTGCATCATTAATGGGTTTTCCGTAAGTGCGTGCATGCGAATCGCCCCAGATCATAAAAGTAGCTGTTTCCGTGTTTTCTCCAATTTTGCATGTGCGGATTTCTTCTGGATCGTCAATAGCATTGATATCACATTCTGTGAGGAGCCATTGTTTCTCTTTTTCTTCATATCGAGAAGGTATTGCTAATCCAGTAGTACCTAGAAAACCATCGAAAAAGTAAACCACCCCTGATAGTAAAAGAATCATTGACATGCTTCCTGCTGCGAAGGTGTAGATGCTTTTCGTATTAAATGTTTTTTGAGAACGAAATGGCGTCTCAATATATCGCCAGGAAAGAGTAGATATGATTAAGGTGATTGCAAGGACAATAAATCTTTCCATTAAAGTCATGGGGCGAATTAGATAATATTTTGAGAAGATGATCAGAGGCCAATGCCATAAATATAATGAATAAGAGATTCGCCCAATAAATACTAATGCCGGAAAACCCAAAACCTTGGAAACTCTACTTTCTCCTGTTGTGCCGCTGAATATGATTAGTGCTGTTCCAAGCACAGGTGGAATAGCAGCAAGACCTGGAAAGGGTGTGCTGTCTCTATATAAGAAAATTGGAACTCCAACTAAAATAGCGCCAAGACTACCGACAAAGTTATTGGTTGCTTTGGAAGAGATGGTTGGAATTAACTGTAATGCTAATAAAGCACCAATGAGAAGTTCCCATATTCGAAAATGTGCTAGATAGAAGGCTTCAGATGCACTTTGGTTTACTTGGTAAATGGAAAATCCCAATGAGATCGACGCAATAGTCATCAGTATAAGATTTCTTTTGGTCTTTGCCCGTCGTGTTAGGAGGATCATTAATAATGGAAAAATAATATAAAACTGTTCTTCTACAGCCAATGACCACGTGTGTAGTAATGGCTTTAACTGAGATGGAGCATCAAAGTAACCTGCCTCCATCCAGAAATTAATGTTTGAATAAAACAATATAGTTGCTATCAAACTTTTCCCAACTTGCTGTAATCGTTCAACGTCAAACAAGATGAAACTTGCTGGTAGAACGAACATTACCATTCCGCTGAGAGCTGGTATTAGCCTTCGGATTCTCCGCTCATAAAATTTCTTAAAGGTGAAGGTGCCAGCTTCAATTTCATGAACTATGATGGCTGTGATCAAATATCCAGAAATTACAAAGAAAACATCAACTCCAATGTATCCTCCAGTAAAACCAGCAATGCCAACGTGGTTAAGAACAACTGCCAAAACTGCTATTGCACGTAGCCCGTCAATATCTGTACGATACTCTAGTTTCATCAGATTGCCATAAAACCTTTTTGTTCCGGGATTTTTCATGCTGCTTTTATTTATTTCTTTCAAGGCTTTGGAACAAAGGGTCAAAGATAAAAGATATATAGTGGGCCCCAAACGTGGAAAGATGATCATCATCTCGGTAAATTGGATGTCCATCAACAACAACCAGACATTTTATATCGCACAATACATCTGATGGATCAATGACCATAACTGATTTGTTCGCTGCTATCGAATTGATGGTGTTATTTACATCTAGATTTCTATCCAAATATTCCTGTATGGTGGGAGCAATGACGATGTTCACATCTCGTCCGGTGCGGGAGGTGATGGCATACGATGAAGGAACGTCATATCCGATCTCTGGAATTCCAGAGACGATGACAACCTGTCGTCCCATTTCGAGTAATTTATCCACGGTACGATTTAACCCAAGGTCGAACAATTCTGCGTTTGATCCATAGGCATTGTTCCAAATATCGATCTGCCTTTTTGTTGCGCCTTCTTCGTTCTTGAAGCGGCTACCATCTGCAGAGATACTCCACCTCCCAGCAAGGATCACGGTTTTTATCTCGGGATGCTCTTGGAGAAATTCAATGAGCATGTCGTTATATGTGCTGCAACTTCCAAGGAATTGATCCTGACGGTCAATGCCAAGGAGTGGGGGGCAGCCCGGCATGGCAGAGTAGTAACCGGTGACGCCAAAGGCGGAAGCGGAATTATTTACAGCGGGAGCAACTGCTCTGGAGTGTGAGTCTCCCCAGAGTAAAAACTCAGGCTGGGCATTTTCTGATCCAATTGTACAAAGCGAAACCTCTGCGGGTGGTTCTTTTTTGTGTTCAGTGATGCATTGCCCCCAACGAACTCTTTCAGGGTCGTCATTCGACTCGGTTTGAATGGAAGGGAATCTTTGTGGAAAGCCACCATTTATGTAGATAATTCCGCTTATCAGACCGGTGATTACCATCGCACCAATGCCAAATCCATACGTCTTTTTAGTCGTCCATATTTCACTGGCTCGAAATGGGGTTTCAATGAATTTCCACGAAAGAGTGGATATCGTAAAAGTGATCAATAGCCAGTAGAGCAAGTCAAGCGTTGTTGTTTCGCGGATCAGATAGTATTTACCCATCACCAATAGCGGCCAGTGCCAAAGATAAAGGGAGTAGGAAATCTTTCCGATGAAAACCAGTGGTGCAGCCCCAAGGAGTTTTCTTATGTAGGTTTGGGTATCCATGCCACCATAGATGACAAAAGCGGAACCGAGAACAGGCAGAATTGCAGCCCACCCAGGGAAGATGGTCTCGTCAGAGTATATGAAAATGCTGACGAAGATCGCACCGAGCCCAACCAATGACAGGAAATTTCTAGTGCCAGTTTTTACAGCAGTCCTTGGCTCCCAGAGTGCTAAGATGCTACCAATGAATAATTCCCAGGCGCGTAATGGCATAAAATAAAAAGCCGCAGAGGCGTATTGATAAGTTCCGTAAATATTCAAAGCAAAGGAAGCGAGCAACAGCACAAATATGACAGTTCTAAATTTCGACTTGTAAAACTTTGCGATCCACAACATTAAGAGAGGAAAGAAAATATAGTATTGCTCTTCGACTGCAAGAGACCAAGTGTGGAGCAGAGGCTTCAGAGTGGAGGGAGCTTCAAAGTAACCGGACTCCCGCCAAAAGAGCATGTTGGAAGAGAATAAAGTAGTGGCGATTGCACTACGGCTAATGCTTGAATAATCAGATGCACTGTAAAGCAAGGCGCTGGCGATGATGACAAATAGTATGAGGGTGAATACTGCTGGAAAAATACGTCGAATTCTGCGTTCGTAAAAGCCAAGGAGTGTGAATTTACCTTCCCGCAGCTCACGGACAATGATGCCGGTGATCAAAAAACCTGAGATGACAAAAAAAACATCCACCCCTATGTAGCCGCCGGAAAAGTAGTTTAGACCTGCGTGATAAAAAACGACGGCTAGTACGGCAATGGCACGTAAACCGTCTATGTCTGCACGATATTCTTGTTTCATTGAAATAAATAATTCCCTACTTGATTTTTCTTTTCATCTCTTGGATCTGTTCCTCGTTCATGGCAGGGACGTTTTCCACCTTGGTGATGCCAAGCGCTTTGCGCTGTGCTTCGCGCCATAGTTCTAAGCGCGATGTGACTTGCGCTTCAAATCCTTCCTGAGAGGGGCTGTAGAAATAGGTGCCAAGCAAACGCTTGGGCAGATACTGCTGCGGTGTAAAGTGACCTTCCAAGTCGTGAGGATAAACGTAATCTTTGCCATGTCCCATGGCAGCAGCATCGCGATTACCATCCATCAGGTGACGAGGCACGGAGACCTGTCCTTCGTCTTCGATCTTTTTCATGGCGGCAAAATATGCACCAGCACTGTTGGATTTTGGCGCAGTGGCAAGATAGAGCGTCGCTTCGACAATGGGATAAATACCTTCAGGCAAGCCTATAAAGTCAAAGGCTTGGGCGGCGGAGGAAGCCACGACAAGCCCCATCGGGTCTGCCAAGCCGATATCTTCACCTGCAAGGATGATGAGACGACGGATGATGAACTTGGGGTCTTCTCCGACGTAGATCATTTTTGCAAGCCAGTATAAAGCCGCGTCTGGGTCTGAGCCGCGAACGGATTTGATAAAGGCGGAGATCGTGTCGTAATGCGCATCCCCATCCTTGTCGTAAAGGACCGCGCGCCGTTGGATCGATTCTTGTGCAACATCCAGCGTGACGTGAATTACTCCATTTTTGTCGGGGGCAGTAGACTCAACCGCCAATTCGAGAGCATTCAGCGCATTGCGAGCGTCACCCGATGCAACTTCAATAAGGTGAGTTCGGGCATCGTCGTCGAACTTGATATTCTTTTTTCCATACCCTCGTTCTTTATCTGCAAGAGCGCGGTCGAGCAAGGTGCCGGTTTCGGTCTGGTTTAGATTGCGGAGTTGGAAGACACGCGAGCGAGAAATGAGTGCTTTGATAACTTCGAAATATGGGTTTTCCGTGGTTGCACCAATAAGAGTGAACGTTCCATTTTCAACATGAGGCAAAAGTGCATCTTGCTGGGCTTTGTTCCAACGGTGAACTTCATCGACAAAGAGAATTGTGCGTTCGTTGTGCAAGCGACGGCGTTCGAGCGCTTCATCGATCGCCACACGCAAGTCCGCTTTGCCCGCCAAGATAGCGGAGATGGTTACGAAATGACTCCGCGTGGTATTCGCGATCACTTGCGCAAGCGTGGTCTTGCCAGTGCCCGGAGGACCCCAAAGGATGATGGATGAAAATAGGCGATCTGCTTCAATGGCGCGGCGAAGAAGTTTTCCTTCGCCAATGATGTGCTCCTGACCGATGTATTCTTCCAGCGTACGTGGACGCATGCGCGCGGCAAGCGGCGCTTCGGATTTCATTCGTTCCTGCATGGCATGGTCGAAGAGGTCGGTCATGGCTGAAATTATAGCATCTAGAAAGAATCGACGGACTTCGATCTGTCATCGAACATTTCCAGGTAGATCTCAAATCCGCCCAATTTGAAGACTTCAGCCACGTTGGGGGCAAGGTTGGTCAACTTTATATAAGGGGATTTATAGGCGCCAGAACTCATGCGCTTGCGCAACTCATCATCGTTAACGTCCTTGTGGATATCGCGGAGCTTGTTAAACAAGTTGTGGATCACACGCAACCCCGCACTGCTAATGCGCTTCACTTCACTGAAATCAAGCAACAGATATTGGGTTCCTTGTGCGATCTTTTCATCAGCATAGGATTGGAATAGTTGATAATTGGATGAATCTATATCACCTGAAATCTTCAGGATAGTGACGGGCACACGGGCGTTTTCGGTGGTGGACTTGATGTTCAACATATAAATATTGTTCCTTCTTCAGGCATTTGGGATGTCTTCTGATGTTTGATTGTGAGATTGGTTCAGTATATAAATTCCGGTGAGTGCAATTCCACCGCCAAGCCATTGAATTGGTGCAGGGATTTCACCGAGAAGCGGAATAGCGAGGATTGCAGTCAGAATGGGTTGCCCAATCAGGGTCGGGGCAACGATGGAGGCGGGCAAATACCCCAATGCATAGGTAACCGCCAGGTAACCGATCATTTGCGACACGATTGCGGTTGCAAAAAAGATAAGCCAGGTCTGTGTCGAATACCCAGTAAATGAATTTTGTAAAATAAGGTTGATCATGAAAATAAAAACAGATGCACTAACACCGACCAACCAGGTGTAACGGAACGGGTCAATGTGCTTACGTCCGCGCTGGGTGATGAGTTGGTAGGATGCATAAAAGATCGCTGCGGCACTTGCCATCAGATCACCGATACCGAGAGTGGGATGATATAGGAAGTCCATTCCCATCACCAAGGCTGCGCCTGTCAATGCAAGCAGAAGACCAAACCAGAATGCACGTTGTAATTTTTCCCGCAGAAAAAAATATGCAAAAAGCGCAACCCATAGTGGAGCTGTGTTGCCAAGCAATGTGGCATTGGCTGCAGTTGTGAATTTTACAGAGCTGTTCCAAAAAGTTAGATCGAATGCCGTGAAAAGACCGCCCAGAACGGGAAACACTAAATACTTTTTCTCTATCGCTTCACTTTTCGTTTGTTGTTGAATGAAGAATGGGGTGAGCAGGGTGGTTGAGATCAATAGCCGATAAAAACCCGTGATCGTTCCGGGAGCATCTGCCCAGCGCACGAACATAGCCGAAAAACTAAGCGATGTTATGCCGATCAATAATGCGGCATATGGGAGTAATTTGCTCTTGGGCATGGGGCAGTATTTTACCCCGAACCACATCAGCGGCGGGAGATGGCTATCATGTCGAGGGTGGGGGGCAGTTCTGAGAGTTTTCGCAGGCTAAAGTCCGGTTTGATGCGGAGCATGTCCTCTTCCCTGAATTGGGCACGGCGCGTGAGCCAGATCGCGGTCATATCCAATTGCTTGGCGCCAACGATATCGGCTTCAAGGCTATCCCCGATCATGGCGGCTTCATTTGGGGTGGCATTCCAATGCGCTAGAGCGATCTCAAACGCGCGTGGATGCGGCTTGCGATAAAAGCATGCCGCAGAGGTGAGAACAAAATCAAAATAACTTCGAATGCCAAACGACTCGATCAGGTCTTGAACATCCTTGTCATCACCTGCATTTGAAAAAATGCCGAGCTTGTAATTTTCAGATTTCAATGTTTTGAGAGTTTCAAGCGCATCAGATTCCAGCTGCCAATTACTTTGGGTGACGTAGTACAACGCATCCAACGCGGACCGTAGGACTGATTCTGCTACTTCAACATGACCCAACTCTTTGAGTAATTCCCGCAAGACAAGGTGATATGTTGTTTCGTAAAAATCCTTATCTCGTTGCTCATAATATTCATGCAAACGGGTCCGAAAGATCCTTGCATCCAGGTCGATGTCATTGTTGCGCAAGGAGTTAACCAGCGCTGCATCCGCCTGTGCATGCACAGGACCCCAATCTGCACTGGAGTGCATAAGCGTTCCGCCAAGGTCAAAGATCAAATATCGAATCGGTGTGGACATGGGCATGGGTTGGGCAGCCAGACGATGAATTTGATCGGATGGCTGCCCAGGTTGGTGAGTTGAGAATTACTCCTGCACGTGGAATGTTCCGCTTTGGACAAGAATATTGTCTGCGTACAGCTCCACAGTGTATTCGCCTGCGGTTAAGATGAAAACATTGGTGTAGTTATACCCGAAAGTTTTATACCATGTAGTTCCACCACTGATATCTTCGGTGGAAACAATCCGAAGCGATTGGTCTTCATACCCGTTCACATAGACCTTCCAAAGCATCTGCTTTGGCGGAGTTCCAGAATAAGTGAACTCTACTGTGAATGAATCTTCGCCAAAGGGTATCACTTTGCTATTAATGGGTTCAAAGCCTGTGATGAAGCCATCGGCATCGGTGCCGGTGATCTGCCCAAAAACAAATGGCTCAACCTGCATATCGCTTTGTGCACCGGGTAGTTTACCTGTATACTCCAAGGCCACCGTAGATTCTTTCAGGCGCTTCATTTGTTCCAGCGAAAACTCCCGAATGGCAGCATGGTCTCCAGTGACAGCATTCGCTGCTGGTGCTACTGTCCAAGCTTTGGGGTTATTATCCAATTGGTCGATCAAATTTTGTAGATCAAGTGCACCAGCGTCCATATAAAACCAAAGAGAGGCAGATGGCTCTGTTCCTTGCGTCCGTGCTTCGTTGACCTGTTTTTGTGCCTCCTGGATCAAAAGATCGTATTGCGCTTGTGAATTTTCAAAATCACCTTTTGAAAGATAACTGATCGCTTGATTCATGCGCATACCAAGCACTTCAGGATGCTCGGTCAAGATACGCTCATTGGCTTCTATTGCCTTGTCATATTCGCCAGATAAGTAGTAGATCCAGCCAAGGTTCCAGTTCAAGCTGACATCGTCTTGCATTCCTTCGTTGCGGGCAGCTTCGATCTCCGAAATGGCTGTTGACAGGTCTCCCAGTTCATAATAGGAAAGCCCGCGTTGGTAATACGCTTTAGCATAATAAGGATTTTCCTGGATGGCGAGAGAGAATTTATCGATGGACTCATCATACTTGCCTTGATACACCAGACCCACACCTTCTGAGTAGGCAGCAATGGCTTCCTGGTCCACCTCTGGTCGGATGAACAAATTTAGCAATGACCATCCAAGCCAAAGGGAACAAAATGCAACGATGCCTGAGCCAACGATAATGAACAACCAGCGCACACGTCCCTTCAATGCCATGGAGAGACCATAAAGAGAGAGCGACACTGTCAGCAGGGTGATTTGTACGATCATCGAGTCTGCTACGTTGTCTGTGAAATTTCCCAACTCAGATTCCGCAAGATAGGTTTCAGAAAGACGTGTAGCCTCAACCAGATACGACTCCGCCTCATATTTGTAAGACTCTGGCCATCCAACTTCCGGGTCAAAATATTGTGATCCGAGCATTATGCTTAATGGGGCAATACGTTCTTGAAGCTGAGTGTATCGTTCAACTGCATTGGTATCACCGTTTTGTTCTGCAGCAGTGATCTGCCAACTTAGTTCGCGCCAGGTTTGGAATGCACCCTGCCAGTCATAACTAAATTGGATCGCACCGTTCACTTCCTTTTTTGTGGCTTCAATTGCATATTGTTGAGCGCGCCGGCGTGCCTGGTCTGAGATATTCGAAGCATAGTTTTGGAAGTACGCAGTGATCGCAACCCAGATCGCCACCGAAGCGATCAAGATCGTCACCATATTCTCAAATCGCTGTTCGGAAGTATTTTCGGTCTTCATTGCATAAATCTCCCAACTATTATCCCAACGATCCCAAATATACCGATAATAATGCCCATCCCTGCCCATAAAAATTTGATCTTCTTTTCGGTTGCCTGGGCAAGAGTTAAGAACCAGAACGAGAACGCGAAAACGATCATGTCCGCGGTCAGGCTGGATGAAATATTCCTTTGCCTATCTGACTCTTCGAAGTAAGGTGCAGAGTTAAGATCTTCATTCTGCGCATCCCTTGCATATTCTTCCTGTAATTCCCTTTCAAGATCATAATTCCCATCAGAAGTGATATAGCGAGGGCTGAAAAAGACAGAGCTTATACCGCTTGCCACACCCCACAACTCGCGTTGAATGATTCCATTGCGGGCATCTGTATCTGGGTCTGCATCCGGGTCGAACATCAAATTACCTAACTCGTTATAGCGCACATAACTTGTAAAAGCACGATAATGCTCATACGCCACAACATAGTTTATGATCTCTGCCTTTTGCGAACGGATGGATGCATCCAGACCGGCAAAGTCATTGTCACCCGCAGTGGAAACCGCCACCGATGCAAGGCATGCCGCTGTAGCACCTAGAACCGTCACAATCGCGGTTAAGACAGCGATCACCGATTTAAAACTCTCATGCTTCATAACTCATCTCTCCTTTGGCTGGACCGACGACTATGCTGCACCTTTAAGATAGATGCCTGTCGGATCTAATTCTTCACGAAGAATCCTTAACTCCTTTTTTGTGACTTGGTCTGTGGTTTTGATAGAGGAGGCTGTTTTGAGATCCCAACCTGTGTTGGCTTTCGCCTCTTCTATGGTTCGACCTGTATGCAGCGCCGTGAGCATCATCTCCCCTGAATCATCTGG